>DAOWDY010000181.1 GCA_030638785.1 Candidatus Thorarchaeota archaeon | reverse complement strand
GTCTTTGATCTTGACCATCCTTTTCACACTCACTACTAGACAAATTATTAGCTCTCTATCCCCAACTTGCGAAGTTAACAAGAGAACTCGGTCGAGGTCACCGGTGATATCACCAGTGGCTTGGCCGACTGCGCCAATGGACGTTTAAAAGATTTCCGTCACAGGAACTATTTTGTCGCTACAACAACCATCCGCTCTGAGCTGGCAGCGTAGGGTCTTCGAGGTAATTTATTCTCTCCATATAGTTCGATTTTAGCAAAACCGACCTCTTCTAACAGTTTTCTGATATCGAGAGCGGTGTACATTCGGGTATCGTTATTCGATAGGGCATCTTGGTTCATCAGAACAACTCGATCGTTCTCAATATCAATATACATAGCGGGACGGCCTTTCAACACTCCAGAAGCTGCCTCTAGAAAGTGGGGCTCACTCAAAAGGAAGCCACCTTTTAGAGCAGTCCAAGTCTTCTGAAACCTTGGTATGTTATAGGGATTCATCAAATCAAGGAGTAGGGTGCCACTCTCACATAGTGCATTGTATGAGCCTTGTAGGACCAATACATTCTCTTCATGGTTGAAGAACCCAAAGCTATGGCTTAGTATCACAGCTCCATGAAATCGCTGTTCGAAGTTTATCTCCCGCATATCGCCTTTGAAGAACTCAACTGATGCACCTTCAACCTCAGCATGTTCTTCAGCAGACTTAATCAGGCTACTGGATATATCGAATCCTGCAACCTTCAGACCCTTCTTCGCAAAGAGTACACTATGGTCTCCGGCCCCACAGGCAATGTCAAGAATCTCGTTGCCTTCTTTAAGATGAAGGACTTCAATACAGAAATCTGCAACAAGGTCATCATAATGTTGGATTCCTGGTATAGAACGTCTGTGCCTAACTCTGAATAAGTTTCCCCAGAATTCATCCCATCCGAGCTCAACACGTTCCATAAGTCACTCACCTATGACTAGTCTGAATGATGCTGGATAAGAAGATTGTCATACTAAAGACTGGACTAGAAAATGACGGGGTGGACAGGACCCGATTCCTGTTGATCGCCGCCGGGAGGGGGACGCAGACAAAAGCAACAGAGCTCGAACTAGATTCTAGCTACGGGTCGTCTGTCACAACTCAATTATGAGTAATCTACTAAAAAAGGTTTAGTTTGTCGTAAAAATTGGAATTTTGTCGATATATCGAATAACCTATCTAATAATGCACCTCATTATTTTTTGGAATCAAAATGACGAATAATATTACAAAATTCGACAAGAAATGGTAGCCCCGCCAGGACTCGAACCTGGGTCAAGGGGAGATCCTATCGCAGAGCTCTGGAGGCTCAACGATTCCAGAACCCCTCATGCTGGACCGCTACACTACGGGGCTATTGCGAGTCGGCCAGTTATAGACGTTTAATTACCTTTTCGGTGAGTTACCGTTAAGTTTTGTAAGGATGATTAATTAGAATGAATAGCAACAGCCAGCCTCGATTCAAATGCCATTCTGGCAAGACCTTACCCATAGAGATTTTCCCGAAGCTCTTGAAAAGACGCGTGTTGCAGTATTGTTGACAGGAGCCCTCGAGGCACATGGAGACCATCTTCCCTTAGGGACTGATAATATCCTTCCGAACTATCTAGCACAGGCAATCGCAGAGAAAACCAATGCGCTTGTGCTGCCAGGCATCAACTACGGAGATAGCTGGATTTTCAATCAGTTCGAGGGAACCATCACCATCAGTCCGGATATATTGGTAGCATTCTATAGCAATGTGATGAAGGGCGTCTTCAAACATGGCTTACGCTATTTACTAGTTGTAAATGGACATGGGGGGAATGCCGGTCATTTGGAAACTGCAGCAAAAGATGCAACGGAGAAAGGAGACAGAGTAGTAGTCATTGTCAACTGGTGGAGGGATTTAGCTGAGAGTGCTAGGGCTACTGTTCTGGAAACTCCCGAAGGTCATGCAGCTGAAGATGAAACTTCAGAGGTTATGCATGTCGCACCTCAACTAGTTGACATGGAGCATAAAACCAAGGCAAGGGTACGGATGAAGTACAGAATAATTTCTGGCCAGTATCGTAAGGATTTGATTCCAAAGGCGACCTTTGGAGATCCAAGCAAAGCTACCCAAGAGAAGGGTAAACTCATCATGGAGCAAGCTAGTGATGAATTAATTGACCTAGTTAATCAGTTAGAAAAGCATGAGCTTCCAATACTCCCCTCAGAAGAGCCTTAGATTCCAACCTTGAAAACCAGAGCGTCTCTAAGAACTCGCTGGAACATTCTCAGGAGGTTCTTGCCTTGTGTTGCAATCGTTGGAAAGATAGGATGTCCTTCAACATCCAACATCTCAACAATATACTCAACGGGTAATGCGTTTGGAAGGTCACGTTTATTCAGAGCAATGACTATTGGCATGTTAGCGAGTCTGTCAGTACCAAGGGCAATTCTTAGCTCTTCAAGGGAAGCAAGGTTCTCATTCATCATCTCTGGACGAGAATCAGCCATGAAGATAAGACCATCCGAATCACGAAGGACTGAGATTCTGCTTCGTGCATGACGTCGCTGACCTGCAACAGTAAAGATATCGAATACCATGCGCTCACTGGCTGTCACTGGTACAAAATCAAAGAAGGTCGTACGACCAAGCTCATCAGCAATCTCAACAAGTCGGCCCTTTGAGAGAGATCGTACATTTGCAAAGAGCCACCGTAAGGCTGTAGTTTTTCCTGAAAGAGAGGGGCCATAGAATACTATTTTAATGTGAACTCTTCCTTGATCATCTCGTTTCAGTAGTTTGCCGGGAACAATCTCTGCAGTAGAGTGTTTTGCAATCTTCGCATCCTTTGCTAGACTGAGTGTTTGCTCTCTATCAATTCTCAGCTCAGCATTTGAGGCTACAATGCTACCCTCTGGCTTGGGGGAAAATTCACGGGTTTCCGCTCTAGTATCTCTGGGGGATTCTTCGGGAGTAGGTGGAGGAGTATCCTCAATAGAAGCAGCAGACGGGGTTTTGTCTTCAATTGACTTCTTTTCGTCGGAGCGTTTTCTCCTTCCAATGAGTCTTCGGAATACTGACAAAACCTCTCTCCGAAGACAATCAGACGTTCGCTAGACTTAAACTTAATGGGAATGTAGTTCCAGTGTTTTTTAGTGACCTTTATCAGCCAATTATCTACATTCGAAGAGCCATGAAGCCTATTCTCAGCCCTGATTTTATCCAAACTAATTTTCCGAGTCTTCAGAATATGACCTACTTGAACAATGCAGCGTCAGGAATTCCACCTCAAGCAACCATCGACGCTATGAAGAACTACCTTGATGGCAGGGTAAAAGCTGAGAGCCTAAGTGAGCTGAAAGATAATTTCGAGGTGACATTGGAAGGATTCAAAAAAGTTAGAAACAGACTAGCTGCTCTTCTTGGTGGGGATTCAGCATGTTATGGTCTTGCTCCTAGTACTTCAGGAGGACTCAATATTTTTGCTCACGGAATTGAATATCCGGAGGGTTCGAATATTGTTATCTGTGATTTGGAGTTTCCTGCAAATTACGTACCTTGGCAAAATGCGGCAAGACTTTATAGAGCAGAACTAAGAGTAGTAAAATCGGAGAATGGCGGCATTGATCAACAAGAGCTCGAAGAGAGCATCGACGAAAATACAAGGGTTGTAGCGGTAAGCTTAGTTCAGTTCGGGTCGGGATATAGAACGGATGTAAAGAAATTAGCAAGGTTGGCACATGATAATGGAGCATATTTAGTCTCAGACATTATTCAAGCTGCAGGGTGGATGGATATTGATCTACCAAAGTTGGATGTTGATTTTGCTGCAGCTCAAGCCGCAAAGTGGCTTATTGGACCTATTGGTGCCGGATTTATCTATGCAAAGAAAGAAGTCATTCCTCAGATAGATACAAGATTCCTAGGTTGGTGGAGCGTTCAGGATATGAAAAAATTCGAATATGCTCAGCGTGTCCCATTTTTGGATGCCAAGAAATTCGAAGTTGGTTCTCCAGCCATGATAGCATATGTTGGACTACGTCAGTCGTTAAGGGTATTACTGGAAATTCCAGCAAAAGAAAGAGAACAGGCTGCAGTAGACAACGCAAATCATCTTCGAAAGCTTCTTTCAGAAAGAAGCATCGAGTACTATGACTTTCCAGATGAAAACCTGTCACCTATCGTGTCATGTGCCCCCAGGGATGTTGAAGAGCTGAATAAGGAGCTTAACAAGAATCACATCTATTGTTCTGTTAGAAATGGTCGGTTGAGGGTATCCCCACACTTTTACAACACAAGAACAGAAATTGAAACCGTTGTTGAGATGATGAGGTGAAAATGTGTTCGAACTTGTTGCACCAGGAGTATACATTCTTGTCAGTAGAAGTTTTGATTCAAACATAGGATTTCTCGATTCTGGAGATCGTAAAGTCCTCATAGATACGGGAACAGGAGTTTATTACACCCAGCTGGATGATGCACTTTCCAAACTTGGAACTTCACTGAGTACTATCACTGATGTCCTCCTAACACATAGTCATGTTGACCACATAGGAGGGATTGTTCCACTCCTGAAAATAGGATCACCCAAAATACATCTTCACAAAGAGGAGGCAGACCGGATTAATTCCGGCGATATGTCACTCACATTGGCCGACACATTCGGAGCTGATATTCCTCCTACTAAGATAGAAGGTGTTCTTCAAGAAGGGGATGTTCTCGAGATGGGAGATCTGAAAATCAAGGTTCTACATACACCAGGGCATTCTAGTGGGAGTGTATGTTTTCATCTCGAAGAGGAGAGCATTGTCTTTACAGGAGATACGATGTTTGCAGAAGGGAGCTTTGGAAGAGTTGACTTTCCGACAGGAGACCCAGCCAAGATAGTTGCCTCACTGAAGAGACTATCAGAATTAAAGAATTTCACCACTGCCCTTCCTGGTCACATGGGTCCAGTAAGGGGGAATGCAATCCGTTCTGCTACATCTTCGTATCAGATGGCCAAGAATTGGTTCAACGTGAGTTGATGGATTCTACCAGTTCCTCTACTGCCATTTGTACTTCATCGTCGGATATCTCTTCGTCAGTGAGGTATCTAGATTCAATAGCCTTTACTAATGAATAAACAGTCTTGCTCACTGGCGTTTCGATTCCTAGCTCCTCAGCAAATCTAATGACCGCTCCAGTGATTGAATCGATCTCGGTTTTCTTTCGAGCGCGTATATCTTGCAGCATGGAGTTAATGTTCTCCGAGGTGGCCTTAGCTGTACCCAGAGCGTATCGTATCGGATCATCAGTAGTCAACTCAACACCTAGAGCGTCAGCGACTGCAGCGGTTTCTTCGACCAGACGAACAACAAGATAACGGAGTGCTATGTTATTATGAATTTCTCCATTGGACATGTCTGTCAGTGCACCCACAGGATTGATTCCACAGTTGACAATGGTTTTTGTCCAGACAACACCTTGAATGTTGTCTGAGGCGCGTACATTGAAACCTGCATCTTGGAGCATGTCAGCAACTTTTGATACCATTGGCAGATTCTCGGAATATTTAGAGCCAATTTCGGTGATTCCAATTCCTGTGGCAGTAATCACACCAGGAGGGTGAATTATCGCACCCATACATGTCGTAGCCCGAAGAACTCGTGTTGTATCTAAGACATCAGCAACCAGTGTTTCAGTTCCAATCCCATTTTGAATAGGCATGACGTATGCACCCTTATCAACAAGGTGCTTGATGGATTTGGCCGCTCTAACAGTGTCATATGTTTTAGTAGTGATTAGAACAAGATCTGCAGAATCTATTGAGGAAGGGTCAGTAACTGCATCGATGGTAATCGTGTGGTTTCCCATGACACCTTTGATGATTAAACCTCGTGCACGAATAGCTTCAACCACAGGGTTTCGTCCTACAAGAGTAACACTATTTGATTCTGAAAGGCTCAAAAATCCGCCATAGAGTGAACCTATTGCACCTGATCCCATAACAACAATTTTCATTTCTTACTCTCCTTTAATTCCTCAAAGCTCATTGATGCCTTTGAGGAGAGATGTTCCACCATCAAGTTTAACGCGCTGCGTATGTTAGCGGTATTATCG
>DAOWDY010000209.1 GCA_030638785.1 Candidatus Thorarchaeota archaeon | reverse complement strand
TCTCTCCGTTGACGACGTATCCGTCACCCTTCTCTTTGATGATGGTCCTGGTTGAATTGACAAGGTCTGAACCTCCAGTTGGCTCAGTTGTTGCAATACCAAAGAACAGGTCTCCAGAACAGACTCTTGGAAGTATCTCCTTCTTGGCTTCCTCTTGCCCATATTTGTCTAAGAGAAAGGCCCAAGAGGCTTCAACGAGGTACATGACTGGTAGTGCAATCGAGAGGTCCGCACGTGCGAGTTCCTCTGCTGCAATACTGGCCAATACCCATGAGATACCTGCGCCTCCGTACTCCTCAGAGACTGTGGGTGCCCAGAGCATCTGGTCTGCCATCTTTTTGATAATGTCACGAGGAATCTCATGATTCCTATCATATTCACGCCAGGCTGGTGCCACATATCGCTGTGCGAATTCGCGGATCGCCTCACGGAACATTTTTTGCTCATCTGTTTCCTCAAAATTCATGATGAACTACCTCGCATGTTATAGCATGCTATGCGGGCTGGGCTGGAAGGAGGCTTGCTTATAGTTTCTTCGTATTTAGCTAGGCGTACTAGACACTACAAAGATTGACAGAGCATTGATTTGTGTCACGTTAACTGATATGCTTGGCTGGAAAAGTATAATAGCCCGAGTACTGAAAACGCTGCTAGTGAAACTCTCGATGAACACAGATGTAACCACTTGCACTCGTACGACAGGAAATCTCTGTCTGTATAGTGGTTATTATTGGTATACACTGTGAGCCGAGAGTCTGCGATTTTTCTGACCTGAATTTCGCGGGTCCTCTTTTGGTGCTTATCATGATTCTAAGACAAGACTATACAATTTTGGCAGATGGTTTCGCAGTGAGTGGAATCTTCGACTTCTTTGAGAACACATCGACTACAAGCAAATACTTTGGGGTGGACAGTCTTTGACAGATTGCAATAGACTAGACACATTGAGAGATGAGATCAAGAACAGCACACTTGAAATTATTCGCCTAATTGGAAAACGGGCTGCACTTTCTGAAGAAGTAGGTATAGAGAAAAGAAACGCAGGGATTCCTATTGTAAATCAAGAAGTCGAGAAACACCTCCGTGCTGAAGTCGTCAACCACTGTAGAAACAATGGACTTGACGAGAGTTTCGGATTGAATCTACTAAACCAGCTAGTAAACGAGTCAATCCGTATTCAAGAAACGCTCATCAAGACACCCCCACCCCCAACGGCATATGATATCTTTGTGAAGGGGAGAGAACTTGAAAGGGCCGGAAAGGAGCTGATTCATCTTGAAGTTGGTGAGCCCGACTTTGGTCCCCCTCTGAAGGTCAAGAAGGCCGTAGCAATTTCGGTAGATGTTGGTCAATCGCATTACACCGAGTCTGCTGGGATTTTATCTTTCCGGGAAAAAATCGCGCATGTATTAGGTCACCGTTACAAGAGAGAGATATCCCCCGAGGAGGTATTTATCTCCGTTAGTGGTCGATTTGCGCTCTTCACGAGCATTGCAGCCAATGTTCGTCGGGGGGATGAGGTGATAATCGTTGATCCTTCCTATCCAGCTTATTCTGAGTGTGTGAAAGATGTGGGTGCCCGACCTGTTCGCTTCCCGACAGATCTTAATTCAGACTGGAACATAGATGTTAATCGCCTAGAAAACTACATCAATCCAACAACCAAAGCGATTGTGCTCAACAGTCCCGGAAGTCCAACAGGGAAGGTATTGGATGCATCAACTCTTGAAGAGATTGCTGATCTTGCATCTGCAAATGACATATTCCTCCTAAGCGATGAGGTGTATTCTAATTTCACCTCCACTCAACATACAAGTGTTCTTGAACTTCCACATGACAACCACGTCCTTGTTGACTCCTTCTCCAAGAGGTTTGGTATGTCGGGTTTCAGACTGGGTTATGCAATCTCTGATGCCGAAACAATTAGACGAATGACAAAGATACAGAATTTGTATCTCACCTGTGTGCCTGAGTTCATACAATATGCAGGCATGCAAGCGCTTGATTGCGATGATGATGCAAAACAATATGCTTCATTGATTGAGAAACGACTTGAGGTCGCGTGTAAGGAACTTGACCAACTTCCACTGTCATACCATCCACCAGATGGGGCATTCTACATTTTCCCGAAGTTAACTGATGGAATCACGAATGGACAGGAATTTGCAGACCGCCTACTATCTGAAGTCGGAGTGTGTATCGTTCCAGGTCTAGCATATGGTACCTCGTATTCTGATTTCTTCAGGCTCTCTGTATGTCAACCTGAGGAAAAGCTTGTTGAGGCCATTGAACGCATGGGGGCTGTTCTTGGTTGAAGATTGCTATTCTTGGAGCCGCAGGGAACATGGGACGATGGCTCATTAGATATTTCCGCGAATACGGACATACGCTCATTGCTTCGGATCCAAAAGACAATGAATTGAGAGATTTCTCCGATATAGAACTTACAAACGACAACGAATCTGCAGTCCACGATGCAGATATGGTTGTCATTTCTGTTCCAATGGGACTGACAGCTGATGTTATTCGAGATGTCGCGCCTCATATGAAGAAGAACGCAATTCTGTGTGAGATTGCATCAGTGAAGAGTAGAGCAGTTGAGACGTTGAAGGAGGTGTCTGTATACCCTGTGACACCTTTGAGTCTTCATCCCCTTTTTGGACCTGGAGCTCATTTATTGAATAAACGAATTGCACTAATTCCTATTTTGGATTTGGAGAAAGAGAAACAACTAGTTTACACTTTGTTTCC
>DAOWDY010000195.1 GCA_030638785.1 Candidatus Thorarchaeota archaeon | reverse complement strand
CTAATGGCAACAGTAAACATCCCTCCTGCAGTGGCAGGTATCGAGTGCGATGGTGCCGCGGTCAGAATGGATGGACTCCCTCTCTATCTGAAGAAGATTGTAGATCCTCCCGAAGGATTCCTGCCGGACCGTGAAATCCTCGGTAGAATATACGAGGGTCTCTTGAAGGAGGTGGGCTAATGAGTAAAGAAATCATTCTCACAAATGGAATAGTGTATGACCCAGCAAATGGAATCGATGGAGAAGTAAAAGACATCTGTATCTCTGATGGTAAGATTGTTGAGAAGGTCAGTGAGAAGGCAAAGAAGATTGACGTGTCTGGCAAATCTGTTCTTCCTGGTGGAGTTGACATGCATTCTCACATTGTTGGTTCAAAGTTGAACTTTGGAAGAGCGATGTGTCCTGAAGATAATAGATTAGAACCACCAATTGCTAGAACTAAGATTACACGCTCTGGCGTAGGAGGCGTTATGCCTTCCTCGTTTATTCTTGGATATCGTTACTCTTCAATGGGGTATACCACAGTCGTAGAACCTGCACTTCCTCCACTAAAGGCGTTAGGTACTTGGGAGGAGCTTGAAGACATTCCAAATCTGAATACTGCACTTCTTCCTATGTTTGGTAACAGTATGATTACTTACAACTATGTCAAAGAAGGTGATATCTCAGGTCTTGCAGGTTATATTGCATGGTTGTTGAAAGCCACAGGTGGCTGGGGTGTCAAGGTTGTTAACCCTGGAGGTACATATGCTTGGGCCTATGGTAAGAATGTACGAGAACCTGATACCGAGATTCCCGAGTGGGGCATAACTCCCAAAGAGATTATCCGCTCACTTGTCCAGGCAACAGAATCATTGGGACTACCACATGTGGTCCATCTACATCCAAATAACCTCGGTCGCGTCGGAAATCTGCATACAACAATCGAAGAACTCGATGCGGTGAAAGATATCAAGGGACACAAGGGTCGCAAACAGACTGTGCATCTCACACACATGTCCTTTGAAACTCTTGACATGGTTGATGAAGGAAAGCCACAATGGAAGGATGTCGCATCAGGCGGGCTGGCGTTTGCAAAGTACATGAACAAAAACAAACACTTCACAGCAGATCTTGGCCAGATTACCTTTGGCCCCGCAATGACAATGACTGGTGATGGCCCCTTTCAGTTCACCTTGCATCAAATGACTCAGACCAAATGGGCGAACATACCAGTTGATGTTGAGCTGCCAGGTGGTGCTGGCATTGTGCCATACAACTTTGATGTGAAATCACCTGCAAACTCGGTACAGTGGACCATTCCATTGGAGTTCGCTTTGAATGTAGATGATATCTGGCGTGTAATAATGACCACAGACCATCCTAATGCTGGACCGTTCACAAAGTATCCGCTTGCCCTGTCTTGGCTCATGAGCAAGGTACAGAGAGACCTATGGCTAGATAAGATGCATCGATTTGCACGTGAACGCTCAACCTTAGAGAGCATTGAGCGAGAATGGACCTTCTATGAAGCAGTCATCAGCACAAGAGCAGCACCAGCAAAGATTCTTGGAATAGAGAAGAGAAAAGGACACCTCGGTGTGGGGGCTGATGCGGATATATCGGTCTACAATATGAATCCCTTAAAGACTGAATTAGCAAAGAAGCCAGAACTGATAGTGAAAGGATTCTCCGAGTCTTTACTCACGATATTGAATGGAGAAACCGTTGCAAAGAAAGGCAAGGTGGTCAAGACACCTCACGGAAAGGTAATGACACTTGCACCACAACTTAATGAAGATCTTACAAAGCGAACAGAGAAAGAAATTGAGGGAATGATTACTAATTGGTATTCTCACCAATTCCGAAATTACTCTGTACCAAAGAGATACCGGGAGCATCTTGAGGATGAACTTACGCTCGATTCTAGGAGCGTCCCTGCCTAATGGATGTGGAGCTAGAAAAGTATCGAAGAGGTTACGAGAAGGCTGCCCAATATTACAATCTCTTCACAAACAATGAGGACCTACCTTTCTATCTCTCATATGCCAAAAACTGCGGTTCTCCGATTTTGGATCTTGCAGCGGGTACAGGGCGGGTATCCCTCCACTTAGCAAGAAATGGGTTTGATGTAGTATCTCTTGAGAATTCGTCTACAATGCTTGCAGAATTTAGAAGGTTACTTGGTCAAGAGGAACAAGAAACTGCAAAACGAATTCAAGTTGTGAAGGGCGACATGCGAAGCTTTGACTTGGGTCGTAAATTCCCACTGGTCATCATCCCAACATCTTTCGGTCATGCTCTTACAACTGAAGAGCAGATCTTACTCCTGGATTGCGTGCGGCATCATCTTCTAGAAGATGGTACATTTGTGGTTGACCTATTTCCTGCTGGAAACCAACCAGAGTATGGGTCTTTTGAAGAACCAGCGGTAGGCATTGGAAATGATAGAACTGTTACTAGGTCTGGTATTATGAGGAGTCATCTTCTGAAGCAGATTCTCTCTTTGAAAATTACATTCACAATCTCCAAAACGAGTACTGGAGAAGTGCTTGAGAAAATTCATCAAGAATCCGCTGTGGCATTGGTATACAACCGGGAATTTGAGCTCCTTCTCCGTCACTCTAGAATGATGATAGTTGAAGAGTTTGGGGATTTCAACAAATCCCCATATTCTGAAGGGTCTGCTCGACGGATAGCTGTGACAAAAATGATATAGAAGATAGAGGTGCTGCTGCATTCAATTTACAGCTGCACCAACTTAGTTTCAGAGAACGTCTTCGGGAGGAGGTAGCTGTCCTACCTTCTTTGGCTCTTCTTTCACAGTGACTTTCTCTTCCATCTCAAGACTATCAGTGTACTGAATCTCGCCTTCAACTATTGTGCCGCGCTCAATGTAGATGTCCTTTCCATAGACACTTTTAACACGGGACCGGTCTTCAATTCTGATTTCCTCTCCATAGAGTGAATCAGTTCGTGCCCTCTCTCGGACAAGAATCTCTCGTGACTCTACTGGGCCTGTAACCTCGCCTCTACCGCCTAGTCTGAATCCATCGGCTTTGATGTATTTGGCTTCTATTCGGCCACCTACTATAACACGAAATGTATCAATGCGTCCCTCTACAATGAGAGTTCCACCAACCTTGATTTTCTTTTCACACTTCAGGTCACCGTCGATGGTTACTTTTCCACCAACTTCGAGATCGTCTGAGAGCTCTAGAGGACCATCAACATACACAGAACCACCGACATCTATAGTTTCGCCAGCAGCTGCTCCATTGAGCTTGACTGCACCGCCTACATCAATAGTTCCGAATTTGATTTCGCCGCTTGACTTGAAGCTTCCACCCACATCGACTTTTTGTACAAAGGAACCAGGCCCCACACGAGCAGAACCTCCAACATCGATTTCTTCAACTTCAACTGCACCTTCAGCCTTGAAGCTTCCACCGATGTTCACAGTCCCAATTTTACCGTTGTTGACCTTACCGCTTCCGCCAACCTTGAGCTCGTTGCATTGGATTTCACCCACTACTTTTATTGAGCCTCCAGCTCTGAGCTCGTTTACATCAGCATTTCCTTCTATTTTCACAGATCCGCCTCCATTGATTCTCTCAGCCTTTGCATTTCCGCCAACTTTTACGGAACCGCCTCCTGATGCAGTGGAGCAGGTCAGGTCCTTCCCAACTCTTAGACTTGAGTCAGCTCTGATGTCACGTGCTTCTGCTGAACCATCTACGTGCAACGCACCCTTTTCGATTCGAACACTTCGTTGAGCTATTAGGTCACCTGTTATTTCAATCACATCTCTAGTTCTTGCCTTGAGGGAACCTACACGAAGCGTTCCTTCAATGTCAAGTGCACCTTG
>DAOWDY010000008.1 GCA_030638785.1 Candidatus Thorarchaeota archaeon | reverse complement strand
GTGATTTCGAGTCTAGAGCTCATTCTCCAAATGAGAGCATCATTGTTGACAACTACCTGCTTACGATGAAACGAGTTGCTGTTGTTATGGATGAGATGAGTCGTTGGTGAGTCCCATGCCAAGTGTACGAGCCATCACAATCTATGTTAACGATATGGAGAAAGCTATCGAGTTCTATAGGGACACTATGGGATTTGATATCGTCCACTCATCTACGACGATTGTGCATCTGGAGAATGATGGTATTCCGATTATCCTCGAGAAAGAGAAATCCAAGAGCACTGCAAAATATCCTGGAACATCACAAGTGGTGATTGGAATCGAAACTGAGGACCTTGAGAAAACAATCAGTGTCTTGCGAGACCTCTCTGTAAACATCGTACATGATGACCCTCAGCAATTTCCCGCTGGTCGTTTCATGGCGATTAGAGACCCTGCTGGAAATGTGATTGAGATTCTAGAGTTTCAAAGAAAGGATGAAGCGGTGTGAAAACGCGCACACCGCAATCTCTTCTATGGTAGTGGTGGTGAGATTCTGATATCTTTCTCCCATTCAACCTCATAGCTGTACGTAATCTCAAGTTTCTTCTGACGCTCTATTCCCAGCTCCCATTCGAGCACTCCAAGTTCTTTCTTCTTTGGAACATGTGATGGTTCTTTTAGTTCAACCTCAATCTTCTCAGACGTACTATGAGGGATTCGATCAACAACTCGAATCTCTATTGCATCCTTGGCAAAGCTCTCGATGGCAAGTAGATATTGATATTCTCGTTTGGTTTTACCTCGGGTTATTCCTGCTTTGTCAGTGTCCTTTTCTACAAGTTTCTTCTCCGCCTTGACATCGTATGCTGTTCGAGTTCCAAGTCTGAATTTTTCCCTTGGAGAGATGAGGTCAATCGAAGTTTCTCCAATGAAGTCACCCTCCGCATAGACCTTGACACCTCCTGGAAGTAGAACAGAGTCTCCATTCGTAATCTCATCTTGTGCCACAACCTCAGGCATAGCATACGCATTCCAGAAGTGGAGCTTGCGAGATACGTACTCTTCCATCTGCAATGTTACTGGATGGGGATCTACCTCAGCTACAAGTGTGACTTTGCCAGGCACATCATAAACAACGATCCCACTCAATGTTTCAGAGGCTTCTGCATAGGTTTCAACTATTTCTGGTGCTGGGTCTTCGAAGAGTCCGTCAATCATTCCTTCCTCTTCGGATTCCTTTCTCATATCCATCACCTCATGGTCATCAAAGGCATATCCTGATGAAGTTGATACACTTCCGATGGTAGGTGAGTAGACGTCCACATAGTATGGGTTTGCTTCAACAGCCCGTACTGGTCTTGAAGAAGCAGTTGACACAGTCAGATCGATATCACTCCAATCCTCTAAAGAATTGTTCCGAATCATTGCGATTCGTTTCAATGAAGCCTTCTCCTTCTGAAGGTCAACATCATAGGTAGGTGTCCATCCTGCATAGGAGATTTGGTAGACTATCTCTAGTTCTACCTCGGATGCTTCCTTAACATCTAATAGAACATCGACCTGATACACTGTTTCAGTTTTTCTTTCTCCCTGAACTCGATTGATGTTGTTCCGAAGTGTTTCAATTTTGTCCCTCTGTTTCTTGCTCTCGTCTTCCAGTTCTCGCAGTTTTTTCTTAGCTTCTCCTAGCTGCTTGGTTCCAACGTCATCCATTTCTGAGAGTCGATCCATAGATGATTCGCCTGCGGCAAACCACTTTCCGAACTCTGATGAGAATTGACTCATGACCGCGTTGAAATTTGAGATTCTTGATTCTTGAATTGTTATTTTTGATGCAAGAACTTCATATTTGCTTTCTAGTTTCTTCAACTCTGCAAGCATTTCTTTTAGCTCTGCTTCAGGTTCAAAAGAACGTGAAAATTGACGTACATCTATACCCTTCAGTGAGGCCGCACCTTTACCCTTCACACGGAAGCTGTCTTCCTGAGCATATCTGGTAATTCCATCAACAAGAATTGTTTGCTCTCCAGCTTTTACCTTGATCTTGCCAGTTCTCGTAATTCTTGCTCCATCTCTGAAGACTGTGACACCTTTTATCTGAGTTGATATTTCGTTAGCCATTCTTACACCTCCTATGGTAGCGGTGGGGAGATTGTAACATCCCTCTCCCAGAGCACTTCGTAGTCATAGATGATTTCGACCTTTTGGCCGGCATCTATGTTCTTTGTCCATTTCAGCACACCAAGTTCAATTTTCAAGACCCCCAATTTCTCCACGTCAAGTTTCACTTCGATTGCAGTACTATTACTATGAGGGACTCTATCCACAATTTCTATCTCGAGAGGTCTCTTTGAGAAGCTCTCGATTTCGAGTCTATACTTGTAATATCTTCTTCTTTTTCCTCTGGTTATTCCTGCTTTCTCAATGTCTTTCTCGACAAGATGCTTTTGGGCTTTGACATCATAAGCCGTTCTCGTACCCAATTTGAATTCTTCTCGAGGTGATATCTGCTCTATGTTGGTTTCACCAATGTAATCTCCTTCAGCATAGACTTTCATACTCCCCGGTAGAATGACACTATCACCATTGGTTACCTCGTCCTGAGCAACTACTTCTGCCATACCGTCGGGGTACCAATAGTGAATTGTCTTTGAGTCAAGATCTTCCTCAGTCAATGTGACTGGGTGTTTTTCATTGTCATAAGGGATGGTCATTGGTTTTGGTAACTCATATACTGAGATTCCTGATGCAGATTCAAAGGCTTCTGCAAATTCTTCAGTCATAACGGGTGGTTCTGGTGGCATAGCCCCAAACCCTCCTCCTGGTGCTGGCGGAGGTGCTGCGCTTGGCATCGCCAATCCCTTTTTCATTTTCATCGATCGACTTCTTCTTGACGCCTTTGGTCTTGGTGGAGAATAGATAGATATCCAAAATGGTGATCCCTCAACAGCTTCTACAGGTCTAGCAGTTGCTGTGGAAATGGTTAAGCCAACTTTGTTCCAATCCTCTTTAGTCTGATTGCGTACCATTGCGACTCTTCGCAGTTTGGCAGTTCCTTGTAATAAATCGACATCGTAAGAAGGTGACCATTGTGCCCCATGACACTGGTATGTAATCTCCAATTCAATTTCTGAATCCTGAGCGACTTCAAGTGAAACTTCTACTTCATAGTTTGTTTCTGTTCGTGTCTTGGATTGAATCCTTCCAATATTGTGTCTAACAACCGCTAACTGATTCTGAACATCTTCTAATTCCTGTTCCAGTGAGCGAATCTTCTCTTGGGTTTCTTCAGCTCGTTCTGTTGCTGTCTGGTCCATCTCTGTTAACTGAGATATCTTAGCCTCGTTAGCAGCAAAGATTGTTCCAAAGACACCTGCAAACTGTTCAGTCATATTTGTTAAATTCACAAGTCTTGCTTGATAGATTTCTATCTCATCTGAGACTTGAATTTGCTTTTTCTCAAGAACATCAAGCGCATCATGAAGCGGTTTGAGGTCCTCGCTTGGTTCGTAGATAGTATCTATAGAACGCACATCAATTGTTGAAAGTGCCGCAGGTCCTTTACCTTTGACTCTAAAACTATCTTCTCTGGCATGACTGGTTATACCAGAAATTGTGATCTTCTGAGGCCCTGCAGAGAGTTTCTTTTTTCCGATGCGCGTTACTCTAGCTCCATCTCTGAATGCGGTTACGCGTGCTATTTTCGTTGATAATTGGGTCAATGTAATACCCCCTGAAAACGTGTTCTCACAATGACTTATCGCCTTAAGAAAGTTCACAGAATGGATGGAATCTGTGTAGATTATATGCCTCCCTGAACACTATACAGTATGGGAGCGCAGAAATGGATACTCACCAATGGCTCCGTTTATAGATTATTTGAAGTTCAGAAGAGTCTGAATCAAGCTCTCAAGACTGCCAGTGAACTTTGCAATGGTCGCCATGTTCTAGTACGGAAAGAAGGCACCCTACAATGGTCTGTATACTGGCGACATCGTAAGGATGCTATCTCGTGTCCAGTTTCAGGCTAATACAATCCCCTTCTCTCATCTATCCGTAATCATATCCCCCAAATCTTTGCAGTTACCTCATCCTAATTCATGAGAGTGCAACTACTAATAATAAATGCCGATTGAAACACCTCAGAATGAGCTCGATTGTTCCTCGTTTGTAACCTCAAGGGATTTCCTTGCTGCAGCGCGATCTTCTTTCCTATACTGCTTTGCATAATACCAGCGATATCCAACATAAACCAGTGAGAATGCTAACCCGGAGATTCCCGCCTGATAGATATCAAAAGGAATGAATCCATAGAAGGACAACAGTACTGCTGTGAGTGGTGTAAGAATAATACTGATTACCGCATATTGCCCAATGGTGTAAGGAGTTCCTCTTGGTTTGTAGGAATCATCATCATTATCCTTCATTGTCATTTGAATCAACATTAAATGGACCGCAGAATATCAATAGAGTATCTGTTGACGCAGTTCTTTTCCAGAAATCGGAATAGTATAGCCTAAAAATAGACCATTAACTATTGTTTATATATGTGGATGAAATAGACCGTTTTGTGAATACTCATGAGTACTGGTGATATTTTCGAAAATCTGGTGTTCCCGAAAGGAGGTCCTAACAAAACAGCTCTTGTACAAAGAGACGGTTATTCTGTTATGCGAATATCTCTTGGAAAAGGAGCAAAAATCCCTCCACACGTTGCCAACCATTCAGCATTCTTCCTTGTTCTAAAAGGTAGAGCAATAATCACATCAGGTGATGAAGATGTCGAACTCGGTGAGAATGAATTCGTAGCCATGGAAGCAAATCAGATGCGCGGCATACAGGCTCTTGAAGACTCTGTTATTCTAGGTGTGCGAGATTAAATCGCAAATCCACTATCGATTTTCCGCCCAAATGCTTCCACAATCTTTCGGACTATGGCGGTTTAGATGAAACGTTTCATCAAATTATCAGTAATCTCATCAATGTTGTCGGGAGTTATTTTGTACGACTTGTAGAGCTTTTCGACTCTCTCTATCTTCTCTATATCCTCTAAGTCGCTAAGGTCATAGAGTATACCAATTCTCTTACCAAGCTGGTAGAGTCTCTGTTTCATAGGGTCCATTTCTAAGAAGGCATCTATGTTTGAGAGGATTTTTTCCTTATCTTCAGGAAACTGCCCCTCAATCTCAGGTAAGAGATTGAGAATGTGATCACTAACAATTCGACTGTTGATACTGTTGATGTTGCTGATCAAACATCTGAGCTCCCTAACAACCATGAGATCCGAACAGCTCTCAAAACGACCTTCTTGTTGTTCAATCGATATCGGAGCGATATCAGGTATTGCAAGATGACGAAGACGAATGAAATCTGGGTCTATTTGATTCAATGCATCAGCGGTTTCCAATGCATGATCCTCAGACAGCGTAATACCACCTAACCCGGGCATCACATATTCAGAGAGCTCGATACCTGCATTTTTCACCATAGTACCTGCTTTGATGTGAATTTTTTTGGATGCTCCTTTTCTGACAATCTTAAGGACCTTGTCTGAGCCTGACTCCATCCCGATGTGTATTCGATTTAGTCCTGCATTTCCTATTGCCTTTATTTCAGAGGCATCAATCTTTGCAATTGTGCTTGATCTTGCATATGATGTGATACGTTCGATTGATGGAAACCTCTTGCGAAGATGAGTCAAAATCTCAATTATTTCAGATGGTTTCAAGATTAAACTATCCGCGTCTTGAATGAACACTGATTTCATGCCTTGGTTGTACCAGTGTAATGCTGATTGATATGCTACTGAATCTATCAGGTCCACATTTCCTCGTTCACCGAAGAAGTGCTCTAATGAGCCAACCGCCTGAAGTTTCTCGGTATATTTACTGATAAAATCAATATCCGTTTTTACATGCTCAATCGGACGTCTGGAGAACTCCAGCTGTTTATACACAGGACAAAATGTACATCGATTCCAATGACAGTTTCTTGTGACCCTTATGAGAAGACTATGAGCTTCACTAGGTGGTCTAATTGGACCAACCTCACACCCATAATAGAACTCCATGATGTCTTTGTCATTTTTCACTTAGCTCTCTCACTTTGATAACTTGTTTCAGTGTTTATCATCTCATTGGTAGAAGTCGGTAGAAGCAACTAACATTTCATCGCTCGAGAAAAATAAGATGAGATGCGTTCAAGCCTTAGAAGGCCTTGTTATTTAGGGGTTAGAGATTAACGTACTATCAATTTGAATGAAAAAGAAAGAATGGCCCCTATTGAATGCTGTCGGGGCCGTTTGCAGTCTGGTACGATTACTCTTGCTTTTCGAAGTCCTCCTTGCTGGGATTGGTTCTACTCTTTGAGCTGTAAGCTTTTTACTTCATTGGCTGCGAATATAGTGTCAACTCCAAGTATCCATCTGCTGAAATGTTTCAATCGATCTCATTACTGATCTCTATAGGAATAGATCAGTGCATACGACTTCGATACAGAATCACAATCACCACGAGCGAAATTCCTGCAAGTTGAATGATTGAGTTGGTTAGGAGATAGATCTCAAATTGTTCATCGTTCATGAAAAGTGACTCATTGGTCGTGCCGTTCGTTGGACTCACAGTTTGAGTTTCCCATGGTGGAGTTGGGATAACGTAGTCTTCGAGAAACTCGAGGACGGGTTCGACACTCATTAGGGGGTAGAAATCATAGTTTCCCTCATCTATCACATACATGGTATCCCCAATACCATCATTATCCTCGTCACTGCCTTGATAATGGTGCCAAAAGTTTCCCAGAGTGTCATTATGCCATTTGATTTGACTTACAATTGGGTCCCCTGAATCTCGTATATTACTGCAAAAACCATTAAGGTAGATATCGATGTCGGATGAGAACTGGACACGGATGTCACTGTAGAATGACTCGTTGACGAAATTTCCAATGACTGTCATGTTTTGTTGGTCTTTGACAAATATCCCGACTTCACAGTTGAAAACTGAATTGCCTACTAATGCAATATTCTCGCACCCCTCTAGGATGTGCATACCATTGTACGTGATATTCTCAATTAGATTTCCAGCTACTATCACATCGAATGTTGAACCTAGCACTATACCCGTTTCAGATCTCTTGATTACATTTCGCTCAATCTTAACATCCTCAGTATACTGTCCAAGGTTAATTCCATCCCAATGAATTCCGGAAATGTAATTACGTATGATTGTCAGGTTAGTAGAATGAATGGACCCAATCCCGCCAGATTCAGAATCAAGGATTGTGTTGTTTGAAATTACCATGTCATTGCAATATTCCATTCCCACTCCATCATTAAGTGTATCATGAAACTCGTTCTGATTCACGACGCAATGAGCACTATTTACGAACACTATTCCATTGTATGTGGTTCTTGAGATGGAATTGTCTTCTATTACTAATCCTTCAACGCCAAATGCATAGATGCCACAAAAACCGTTGTCAGAGATTGTATTATTGATAATCTTGGTGTCCACTGTTCCAATTATGTTTATTCCCTCTTTCGAGCTGTTCGAAATAGTATTTCCCTCTATGAGCGTGTTTTCACAATCCTGAATGTGAATTATATCTCCACCAAATCTGGTGATTGTGCAATCAGTGATTGTAGCATCATCCGTGTGAATTTTCAAGGCTCCATGTTCTTTCGTCCCTGAACCCAAAAGGTTCGACCTTGCTAATCGAAGATGCGAACCTACCTCTCCAGTTATCCACCACGAACACCCTGTGAACGAGTAGAGATAGCTATCCTTGATTGTGAGAGACCCTCCTTCCTTAGCTACTATCGCCATTTCATCTGCAGTGAAAACAACCGTGCAATTCTCAATGAATAGTTCTCCTCCATTCATCACATTGATCCATTCTGATACTGTTATGGTTTCATTCGCATAGTGTTGATAACCCGTGATTTGAGTTGCTTGAAGAAAATTTCCTTTTGGTTCAGCACTCCTTTGCATACCTCTTTGGAGAGATGCTTGGTTTGTTTGGGATATGGAAACTCCTAGAACCAGTATCACCAATAGGAATAATGCACCATACCCTTTCGTCATGTTACACAAGTCCATCTTCAAATCATCTACATACTAAGAACCGATAGAAAAGGATAACCCCTACTACGCACCGTGGTTGCTCTTTCTCCGGTCTTCATTTGGTCTTTGGAGTCCTAATATGGTTCCTGTAAAAACAATGGGGCATTGATAGTCCCTCATTATTACGGAAAATAAGACATATACTTTTTCTCGCATATTACTATACTCACGGTTCTGTTGAACTAGTGAAGAAGGATGCCTGGGGGGACCCTCTTCTTCAGTTTCCTCGCTCAGATATTATTCTAAATACTAGTTCGTCGGCCGTAGGAAGGATTCGTGAATGTCACAACTAGAAAGTACCCAAACGTTGCAAGGAATTGAGTTTGGATATCAGGACTCTATTAAAAGCATGACAAGAACTCTGGATACTAAGAATACAATAAGAGCAATAGCTATTACACGTTCCTTAATCCTAGCTTTACTTGAAGATATACAAAACAATAATCATTCAACAGAAATTATGTTTCAAGATATTGGTTGGCGGAATAAGTACAATATTCATCTCAGAAGTAGTCTTTCCCAGAAGGTCATTTACAGGGAGTGCGGGATAATTGAGATGCTTGTTGACCTTGGTGTAATTGAGATGAAAGATTCACCAACCCGTTGGGGGCAACAAAAATACCACTACAGAATCGCGATTGATATCATAAAAGATTGGTTAGTGATAGAGCTTTAAGATGCAGGTCCATTCAATGCATGAAACATAGATCTAACCAATGAATGGGAAATATTAGCACGGTATTGATATTTCTCCCTTCCCCAAGGTTTAGGGTTTTCTCGCTCTTGAATCAGATCGAGTTCAACTAATCTATCGATTATTCCACGTTTACCATAAACACGTCGGTTTGAAAGGCTAGTCTGACTTGCTATTTTGTTTCTGTTTCTCCATCCCCCCTCTCCAGCCAGCGCTATGGCATCTTCTTTGGATGTTATTGAAAATCCATCTTCAGCAAGGCATGATAATAGAAGTTCAAATACAACATATTCGTCATGTAGAAGAAAACTTGAGAGGAGTGTCTTGTACTCATCTGGCTCCCAATCCTTCAGCAAGAAGAAGAGCTCATCTGAATCCCCTGGAATCCTAGTTTGATATTCCTCAATTTTACGTCCAAAACTTGAGAATCGTAGCAAGTAAATGAGTACTATAACTATAACGACCGTCGCTATCGTACTTATGATAGATAGAATCATAATCGGAGATGTAAATTGCATAAGGGGGAGCGATACCCCCTTGATTACCAAAATCATTCGTTATCCATGCCTCATAGGAAGTTCTTGACAAAACCACCTATTACTTTCTAGGATTCACAAACCTCTATATCAGATTTCTGGAAACCTATTTCCTTTTCTTCCCTGTCAGATATGATTAATCTATCAAGTTGAGGAATGCAGTTTGTTAGTAGTGCCAATAGAATGGGCTCCTCTCATTATTATTATCATCATAATTTGTTATGCATGTCAGTTAATCGCAGCATCTGCCAAGAATGAAGTTGCAGATGGTGAGAGGAGGGACCTTAAACAACAAGTTGAGGGAAAAGCAACAACAAGACGATTCGTACCGTCATCAGTTCAAGATTTTGTTCCCTATTCCAATGAAAATGCAACTATATTCGATCGATATGAAAGCCAATCTCGGTTTCCAAATGGAAAAGTATGTTCGAATTGTGATAAACGGTTTATGCCCATAGCTAACGAATCAGGTTTCTACAAATGCCCATTCTGTGGAAAGGCATTCATACTCTGATTTACTATGGGGGAGGTCTAACCTCGTGTACGGGTACATTTAGAGGGAGTCTAATTTTTGAAATGATTTCAAGTTCATCACTCTTCTTGATGTGCTTCGAGTAAAAGAATACTGAAACAATCCCTGCGGTTATCCATGTTAGGATTCCAAGAACCATGAAAAAAAAGCTAAAGCCGGAAAATAATACAGCAAATACTCCCCCAACGATGATACCTCCAATGATGCATAAACAAGAACCACAAAGATATCCTGAATCTTCTTGTTCTGGTTTGTATGGCACTTACTCCCCCTCCTTCAGCATTCCCACAGAATGTAGTACTTTCCCTATTAGAAATTCACTATCTTCTGACTGACTAGGAACTCCATCATATGCAAGATGTTGAACATAAAATGCAAGCCTTCCCAGAATTTCGATAGCAGGTCGTTGAATACCATAATTGAATACATGAACCACCCCAACGAGGTCATCTAGTCCATAACTGAAACCTGCAAGTGACCGCATCGCAACTAATGTTCGATTCTTCATAGGAATGATTCCTACCTTAAACTCCATGTCTAGATTTATCTTGATTCTTCGATTTCCCTGATCAACGAAGGTATTATGATTCTCACTTACCAGCATGATGATAGAACCAAGTCTCTCATCTACAGTCAATAAATCAGTCAAAGGTCCTTCTCCAAGAAGACTCTTCTTTGAGAAGAATAATGGATAAGGAGTAGGCGTGTCTACAATTATAGCGGCTTCAATGAATACTGGTGCCACGGTACTGCTAACGCTTAACGCAGATAGCACATATATCTCTGACATATATCGTCGCTTCGTCTGAGCCTTCCCAAGAAGCATGAAATCAATTCCCATGCTCGTCTTCGATGAAAGGAAGTGTTCTTTCTTGGTGACTGTTTGGAATCTTGGATCTGTTACAGGGATGGGAATTACTTGAATTTCATGAATTCCTGTACACATCTCCTCTCCAAGAGAATCTCTGATACGTTGTTTGAAGTCCTTCTCAATCAGACGTAATTGTACACTACCTGTCATCATGTTCTCCCACCGTTCTTCTGCACAAGTTACAGTAACCATCTAGACTCAGAAAACTGACTTGGCACGTGCTACAATACCAAGGAACGAAAAGATGTGAATCGTAAGGAGGTTCTTTGGTTTTTGAATCAGATAATACATTTGTCTTGCCGCATCTCTTACAGATATTCCATGTATGGTCTAATGATTGAGTAATCGTTCCATCTGAATTATACTCCCACACACTTCGAGGAACATTATCCTCTAATGGTTCTGAACAATGGATGCATCTGTGAATTGAACTCGAAGCCATCTTCACAACCTAAGTAATCGATTAGGGAAGAAAAGGAAATATTCTTTGATTACATTCTCAATATCGATTTCTTGTTTTAGATTTGAACAATCCTTATTCTTTTCTTCCTCTGGTTATTTCGAGAATGCAATGATGAGGAAGCTGAAGATACTATGTCTGAGGAGTTGAAACTGTTCAAGCTTTGGGGTTCAATGCAGCTAATTGAATCAATGACAGATTTTATGTATATGATGGGCGGAGAACATCGAAAAATTCCTGATTATGTGTATCAGGTCATGAATGCTCGTAGATACTCAGATGATATGAAACTTGCACTACTGTTTCGAGAAGCTACGGGCTTCAAGAAACTGGGTAGCCCGTTTTCTGCAATGAAAATTTACTTCGAGATTCTAAGATATCGTCTAATTCCGAAGGTGGTTTCTGAATTTTACAAGACTATGTACACCTACTACCATCATCGAGGAGCAGGTACATATTCTGATAACGTATTCACTGCTTTGTGTCAAGATTTGGATGTTCTTCAAGAACCAGAGTTGTATCATTGTAAAGCTCAAATTCTAGTGAATAAAGGTGAGCACGATGATGCAATTAATACACTTCATTCTGCATTAAAGAAACAACCAAAGAATCAGATAACTAGTAGAATGCTTGCTTCCTTACACTCTGGTCTAGGTCAGGATGAAGAAGCGTTAATTGTACTTGATAACTATCTCAAGAAGGAAAAGAGAGATTCTGTAGTACTCTCTCAAAAGGGGATGATTCTTTTTGGATCGGGAAAATTCAAAAATGCAAGAAAATGTTTCGAAAAGGCTGTAAACAGCGATAAAAATAATGCTGAATTTCAACTCTTATTCGCAGCTGCAGAGGCACGGCTTGGGGAAATGGAGAAAGCTAAGGATCTTATCGGAAAGGTAATGCTCCTTCAAAAGAGAGGTGGTCAACCTTGGCGTGAGATTGGCGTATTTTATTCGAACTTATCCATTCTAGATTTGGCCGAATACTGTTTTGAGAAAGCTGTATATCTAAGTCCAAAAGAACCCGAGTATGCAAGGGACTTAGCTCTTGTGTATCGTAATAGTGGGCAAAATAAGAAAGCAATCTCGTTTCTAAAGTCAAAATTGAAGTTCTACGGGAAATCTGATAGAGTTTTACGAATGCTTGCTGATGTTTGTTTGATGGAAGGTGAGCTTGATGAGGCTGAAAAATATACTCTTGAAGCGATTGATGTTCTGCCCAAGGACGCTCCTCTTCATATTATGCAAGGAGATATCCTCCTACGAAAGGATGACTCAACGGGTTCCGAGGCTGCGTTTAACAAAGCATTAGAATTGAGTCCAAATAAGCCCGAAACCTATGTTAGAATTGGGAGTGTGTATCTCAATAGCTGGAAAATTGATAGAGCTGAGGAAATGTTCAAAGCAGCGCTTGAAATGATACCGAATTATCCCGGTGCAAAATCAGGGATGAAGATTGTCAAAAAATTATCTACGAAAAAGGTTTCAGTGCGCAAAGTATACGAACAAACGAGAGAACAACTTGAAGCTCTCATGTCTGGCGATTTGCCCCCATCAAAGGATGGTCACAAGATTCGGGTGAATATTTGGGATGCATTGGTTGATGAAGAAGAACCTTCTGAATGATGTCACTTATCCTTTTCTCTGGATACATTTTCGTAACGTATTGGATTACAGAAAAAGAAAGAATGGCCCCTAGTTGAATGCCGTCGGAGCCGTTTGCAGCTTGGTTAAGATTACTCTTGCTTCTCAAAATCTTCTTTTGATGCGTATGCTCCTCGGGATCTCTACCCAATCCAGGGTTTGTATTAGTTCCCTAAGTAGATTCTCTGGATAGCAATGCGCTAACTTTCCTCTATCATTTGAAAATCCATTAAATCAGGGGGCACATCTCCAATATTTGTCAAAACCATGAGCCGTCTATCATAAGTTTCTGTGTTTTGTTTATTGAATTCCAAGAGGTCAGCATGACCAAAGATAATTGCAGCTTCGACATCCAAAGCACGCTTTCTCGACCAGCTTTTTCCAGTTCGAAGACGGATTGACCCAAGATAATAGAACACGGATCGATCCCCATACTTCTCTCTTATTCGTTCGACGTTTTTGTGATAGTAAGAGAGTCTAGTCCCGATGTATCTTTTTGTTGCACTACCTATGTACAACAATTTTGAATCTCGGATTGGAGGTTCATGAGTTATCGTGTAAAGACATTCGGTATCTTCCCATCCTTCCTCGTCCAATACTTCCTCAAAGGAAAAGGGACCGCGCCATTCAACTACATAATGATTTGCCATTTCTCTCGCATCCAGGAGAACTTCAAGGTTGGGGATTTTCTTCAAGATGAATTCTCTTCTTTTCGATTAAACCTTTCGTTTTATCGTCAATCTTGACTATTTATCTACATCTAGAAGCCGGAGCTCATTGAGTCAAGTGACGCAACCGAAGTAACTGAAGCGTCCGAAGCGTAAATACAGGTGAAGCGTACAAAATGAGAAGTTTCCCCCCATAAAATTATTGACACATCATCCATATCCCTAAAGCAAATGGCTTTTTTTATAATCGGCTGCCTAATATTTCGTGGGCCCCAACTAATGAGATTGTACGCTTCAGTTGTGTTTGTGCTTCGGGTGCGTCGCTAGCGTGGCTTGTGTCTATTGTGTCACTTCTCCCTCTTTTGGTCACTGAAATCTTCGATTCAACTCGGGTTGAGCCGATTCAATAAATGTCTCTTTTTGCTGATGCTAAGACCGTCTTTGAAGAAAGACGTGGCCCTCGCCAAGATTGTATCTAATTGATGAAGTGATAGGTCAAAGGTCTTCTTATGTACGCTACCCTGTTTCAACAGTTCTTTATGAAAATAAATTTATAAGTTTCTAATATTCTCACAGAAATAGATAATCGATTGGCTGAAGTTTCAATCTATTCGTTAGGAGGACCGATATTGAAACGAATAATGATCGTAACCTTCTCGATGCTTCTTACTGCATTGCTCCTAGGTCTATCATTTGGACCAGTACCAACAAGTGCAGCAGTTATCTGGTCTGATGATTTCAACGATGGTAATTATGATGGATGGACAATTTCTGGAATAAATGTAACCAGTTACCCCCCACCATCGTGGGTAATTACAGAACTCGATGGTAATTTCACCATCGAAAATGGAATGTTGAAAGCCCATGGACCAGAATGGAACTGGGCCAAACATAGCAGCAACATAGCCTATGGTACTTGGAGTTTTGACATACATGCTGTTGATTCATCACTGGCACACTTCTATGTGACGTTCATGACAATGGATGGTGAAGCTATCCTAGGGCCTTCAGATGGATACGCCTTCATGGTTGCTACACATAGCGATAGACCAGGCGGATTCACCGGATTCCGGTTATATCGTTACAATGATCTGATGTGGAGCCCAGCATTTGGTGAGTATAGGACATCAAGGGGACCAGCCGGTGGTTATCATGTCGATATCACTAGAAATCTCGCTGGAGAATTCAATGTCTGGATCAATGGTACTCTTCGAATGAGTGGTCAAGACACATTGCATACTACCTCGGAGTCATTTTTATTCAACACACCGGCGGGGTCTAGTATAGACAATGTTGTAGTTAGTGATACTGTTGACTTTGAACCACCAACTACAACTGAAACTACAACAACAGAAACAACTACGGAATCAACAACCCCACCTCCATCTACTGATATGACAATGATTCTGTTGATTGGCGGTGGAGCAATTCTAGCCATCGTTGTGATTGTAATCATTCTGAAGAAGAGGTAGTCCAGTTCTTGAGTATTGGTCTTTGGAACAATCGTGTGTTCCGAAACGAGTTATCCAGAGGGCTATCAAGGTCCTCATGGTAGAATGTTGCCTGATGAGTTCAGTTTCAGTATGTTCCCTGATGCAGAAGAGCAAACCGACGAAGAGGAGTTAACCGAGGAGGAACAGGAGAGTGCAGAGGAGTTTCTCAAAGCACTAGAAGACCTGACAGAGGACGAAATCGAAACGATAGAGGACTTGGAGCGAGCTCTTTCTGAGAATCAAGACATCATGGAAGAGGAGCATTTTGAAGAGGATTATGAGCAGGCAGTTCGTTATCTCGAGTTTATGCAGAAGGTGAAAGATGCCTACACTGCAGAGGAACTGGCTGAGAAGAACCATTACGATCTTGCAAAGGAGTTGGGCTACAAATCTGCTGAGGTGTCATGGTGGATCACTCGTGGTGACAAACCATCCCTCATTAAGCGGATTGAGAAAAGAGAGGGACTAAAGAGAGCTAAGAAGATACTCACTGAGATGCAGAAGACTCGGTTACGTGAGTTAGCAGAGCGACCTCCTGAGTTGTGGAGTGAGTCAGACTTTAGATGGCTACTGAAACAATATCCTAAACTCATGAAACATCCCAAATATCAGGAACGATATAGAAAGCTTCTTGCATGGTTAGAACTGATGCAGCGACAGCGGGATGGAGATGTATCTGAGAAACCGGATAGAGAAGAGCTAAAGAAGTGGGCAAGCCGACTAGGTGTTTCAATTCCATCGATTCAGGACTGGTTGATACGGAAATCTATTCCTTTCCTTGCTAGGTTACTAACGAGAAGAGTGAAGAAAGCCACTCATACGGGATCTGTAAAGATAGTGCGCGGCGGTCTTCCGCGTGTGGAGAAGCATGAACCAGCCAATAGAGTTGGTGAGTTACAGGTGAAGGAGTCTTTTACCACATGTAAAGACAGCTCTTCAGAAGAACTTGCAAAGGCAATCTCTGGCATTCTAAGTTTGCAACAATCACTGGTTTCTTGTGCAGATATCCCTTCCAAATACGTAAAAGATTTGACGAAGAAATTGGACTCAGTGGAACAGAGGGTTAATTCTCTACTCGGGTACGACAGGGATGAAACCTTACGACTTAGACTTGCCATGATCAAGAACAGGCTCTATATGCGACATCAGAATACAAGCCCACTGGAACTTAGAAACCTTCTCGGTAAGGAACTTTTTTACTTTAAGGGTGAGAGTCGCCTTGAGCTCCTTGATGAGGCATTCAGACGACTTGGAATTGTGAGCAGGAAGAAGTTTGCAGTATTGGTTCGGAGATTGACAGACTTTGGTCCTCTGGATCATATGCCTGCGGGTGGGACCAATCAGGACCTCCAGACAAGAGCGAGATATCTCCAGGGTGAGACAGTCGACCTCATACTGGATGTTCTTGGTAAGGACCTGAAAGATATCGAGGACTCAGTCGATAGACTTGGCAAAAGTTATGGGAATGCGTGGCAAATTCGAAATCCAAGATTCCTTGAGAAAGATCAATTTCTGATATGGGCGGCACGAGTTGTTTCTATCATCGCCTCAGATGGAAACATAGGATATGGTGATTTCAAGTTAACATATTGGGAAAAGAACGAACATAGAGCGAAACGTGTTAGAAATCTGTTTAACGAGATTGGAGATACAAGGATTATACTGGTGAAAGGAGAAAGTGGTACACAAGGATATCAGTACGCTCCTATTCTTGGCAGACTACTCCATCGACTTGGAGTCCCAAAAGGTGACAAAGTTCTTCAGGGTATGACATTACCTGATTTCATAAAGAATGGATCCGATGAAATCAAATGTGCATATCTTCGAGAACTAATTCCTGAAGAAGGATCTATTACTTTTACCAAGGAGGGGAATGCGAAAATATCATGGGGTAGAACAGTTATTCTCTATGATGAAAATAAAGAGCATCTATATGGGAAAATCGAGAAAATAACTACTCAGCATATTAAACTCATAAAAAGAGATGATATCTCTTCTTACGAGAAAAAGAGAGAGTGTTTTAGGGTTCCTACTGGAAAGCTCAGGGATTTAATGAATACAACTGACCCTGAAATTGCAAAATTAGCTACACAGCTGTACAATATTGTAATGAGTAATCCTCCATCCCTCATGGAGGACGAGAAAGAACTTTGTGCTTCACTAGGAATTTCATCTAGTAGACATCTTTCATATGTTCGATATTACGTAAAATCAGGAAGAGTATCTAGTCATTTTGAAACAGCAGTAGCATCCCTGAAAGATGTTGCACGATGGAGTTTGATAGCACCTCCTAATGATAGACGGAAGGCAAAGCTACTTGCTGATTGGGTTGCCAAGAAGTTGGATGATGTTTTTGAGGAATTAGCTGTCTTTGCTCTCCCTTCAGGTGAAGAGGTAGATATTGGTGTAATCAATAGAAAAAATGAAGATTGCCCCGATTAAACGTCTATCTGGGGCTCATGCTGGAATTGTCTACACTGTATAAGACTGAAATGCTAAATTGAAATATTCAACCTTCTTGCTTCTCAAAATCTTCTGTCGATGCCCCACACATTGGGCAGACCCAATCATCTGGAAGGTCTTCAAACTTCGTACCTGCTGCAATTCCGCCGTCTGGGTCACCGACATCTTCGTCATAGACCCAGCCACAGACCAAGCATTCAAATTTTGCCATTTCTCGAATCTCCAATCTTTCTATGGTATTAGATGAAATGAAATTCACTTCATCTGTTTTAAGCCTGTAGACTAAAACTGATAAAAGGGTTGGGTTGGGAGGGTAGGATAGTTATTAGCTATCCCACACTATGGATTATTCATCAACCAAATCTTCTATGTCTGACTCGCTATCAGTTTCTTCCATCTCGGGCTCTGCGGGTTCTTCAGAAAACTCCTCTGTTTCATCTACGTCCGGTTCGGATGGTTCTTCAGTTGTTGGAGTCATTGGCACCTCATCAGCTTCTGGAGATTCCTCTTCAACAACCTCTCCATGTTCGTCGTAGACAACTTCCTCGACTGGAACCACTGGCAGGTCTTCCGGTGTGTCCGGAATTGCTACAACCTTTCTTGATTTTCTAATGAAGTTAATCTCCATCAAGAGAGCGATGAATGGAAACACCCAGAGTTTGACGATGTCACTCACTGGTGCAACGAGATTGGGATCTCCACCTTGTGCTAGAACAAGAGATGTGAACATGACATCAACAAAGACATAGCAAGATGCCAAGAAGAATGTGAATGTAGCACCAAGTTCTTTTGATAGCTTCCATCTAGTATCCATTTCTGCTCTGCTAGCCAGAGACCTACCAACACCACTCATTGTGTATAGCAGGAAGAAAATTGTAATGGCTAATCCGATGAACCCATCAATACTGTAAATGTCCAAATCTACTGGTTTCAACACGTTATAGAGGAAATACGCAGAGTATAGCGATATGAACAAACCAAGTAGCGCCAGATTGTCTGCTGTCGATTTATTTCGTTCTTTTGTGATAATTAATCCATTGATGAGGTTGAATGCTATGGCAATAACAAGCCCTATCGCAGCTCCTCCGAGAGCTGCAGGAGCTGGAAATCCGTAAAGAACGATTGTTACTATGACTGCTCCGACTAAAACAACATAGTTGAAAATGTTTGCTAACCAAAGTAAGAAAGTCATGGCTTTGGATCTATGTTCTACTTGAATAGATGATGCAATACCTAAACTTGTTCTCGTCGAGAAGTATCCCTGAAATGCTATCCAACTGAAGAATCCTAGGAATACAACGATGAG
>DAOWDY010000233.1 GCA_030638785.1 Candidatus Thorarchaeota archaeon | reverse complement strand
GCTCTCGAATTCTGACCTTGCAGATGATATCCATGGTTCGTAGGCACATATCCATACATCCATGACTGCATCTGACATGATATCGTTGATGTCCTTCTCATTCAATGAATTACCCTGAGATGCTTTCTCTATCTTTTTGAGCAATAATTCAGCACCTGATTTGTGATACGTTACCACCATTTTCTTCTCTCCTTTCAATGACTTCTTTGATACTCGATGAAATCCGAAGATGTCTCAAACTCCTCAACACTCGATACACCATTGAGTATAGCTACATAGATCAGACTACTGATCCCATCTCGTAACAAGCCCTTGTCGAAGTAGTACTGCTTCAATTTGAGAACAATCTCTCGTTGCTCAGTAGTCAATGCAGAATTTATCCGCTCAGTAACCTCAAAGCCTGTTGTTGTCCAATCTTTCGTCAACCAAATGTCAATGGTCCAATTCCCAGAAGGAGCTAGACACTCATCTATCCCAATCTTGATTCCATTACTGTCTTTGCGATAATCTGTTATTCTAACTTCGCGGATTCCCTCGACGTTTAGTAATTCAGTGGTTATTTTGTTTGTAACGTCCATCAAGTCCCCCTGTGGAAGAAGTACATGGATATCAATATCCAGTTTCACAATGAGTTCAAGAACTATGCTTCCTACTAATCTAGTATCTCCATATTTCTCTAAGATTTCTACTAAGTGCAGTTTCTCCATTACTTCAAGAGCTTCTCTCTTCAGTTTCTTCTGGTCACGCAAATCTATTCAGATTCGCTAGGGATGACACCTTGAAGAGTTTTTACCTATTCAGAGATTCCCTAGTATCTATGACCATGCTCAACATAGAACTTGAGAAGTGTTAGAGCCTCACCCCAACCTACAGCACATGCTAGCATTGCTCTCTTGCTTTGAGGATCATCTCTGTATCCTGACTCGCGGAGTCTGATGATTGTACCTTCCTCAGCAGGCTCAAAATCCATCTCTACAGTTGTGCTATATTCTTGTCCTGCTGGAAACCACTTGAAGACAAATCGCTTTGGTCGCTCCGCCTCGATGACAGGACCCCCATCATCTGAGGATACCTTATCCGCACCCCAGTTTCGCCATCTGAACTTGATATGACCACCAGATCTAAGTTCTACTTCAGCACCTTCCGTGAACCACCCATCCAGTGCTTCTGCAGTAGTGATTGCATCGTAAACCTTCTCAGGGCTTGCTTTAACCAATGTCGAATGAGTGATTGATTCTTCCACTTGTCCCATTCAAAGACCTTCTATAAACTATTGTTAATAGCAATGGTATTTCCTTAAGACTTGTTCGTCGCATGCAGAATGGACCAATTCTCTATCCAAGGAGTTTCTCTGTGGTTTTCCAGAGCTTCTCTTGAAGGCCAACATCATATGTTGCTGCAGAGGACTCTTTCTCTTGTGACTTTGTAAAGTGTTTACCTGTAACTTCTTCTAATTCAGGTGCAGTCGCCACGTAGATGGATGTTTCAGCTCCCTTCTCAGGAGTCAACTGAAAGGGTTTCATCATTCCAAACATGATTTTGTTCATTCGGCTTCCAGAACTGCTTCCTAGATTTGTTGCCACAAAGCCTGGTGACACAACATTACATGTCACTCCAGTTCCCTCAAGTTGTCTTGCTAGTTGATAGGTATAAAAAACGACCATAAGCTTGGAATTTTGATACACCGACATACCCTTGTATTTTCCTTCACTCTGTAGATTTTCAAGGTCTACAGTCGCTCTACCATGCAGACCCGATGTCAAATTGATGACCCTTGAAGGACTGCTTGATTTCAGGATAGGAAGGAGTTCTTGAGTCAGCGAGAACGGTGCAAGGTAGTTCACCGCGAGAGTCTTCTCAAACCCCTCAGAAGTAAGTTCCCGTTTTGAAAATACTGCTCCTGCATTATTGATTAACACGTCAAGCCGGTTGTACTTTTCTTTGTATTCGCTGGAAAAACGGCGGATTTCTTCCATACTAGAGAGATCGCATAGCATCAAGTCGATTGATTGACTACACGATTTTTCTATGATGTACTCCTTAGCAGCGTTTCCACGGTCTTGATTTCTCACGAGCATTACTACATGTGCGCCTTGTTTTGCTAGACCCAGAGCAGTTTCTCTTCCAATACCAGAGTTAGCTCCGGTTACAATGCATACCTTTCCGTCCATTGCCAATTCATTGACCTCTCGAGTGATTATTAGTGTACAACATTGCTTGCTACTATTTTAGTTAGTGGTTCTTGTCTACTCGGTAGACCGACTGGGAATTGCACCAGTTACGGAGAGAACTACAAGCATAATCAGGAGCACTCCAAACCATGAGCCATATGCAACAATCTCGAACATCGGGTATCCTAGAGCCTCACCAATAGAAGAAAATGTGTACAGATCAACAAAAATCCACACAACAAAGATTGCAATAGCAATGACAATACCAATAATTTTTCGGGTTTTGCTCGACTCTGAAGACATTATCAACACATCTTTCCAATCTTGGCTTGGCTATTGTATATTGTCCTAGGGAATAAACCTGTCCAAATCCCTCTATATTACATTCTGTAATTTTCTTAGTTGCTTAAATTGGATTATACTTACTATGAAACGAACCAATATTATGAAAGAGGGATTCGAATGCAAATTTTAGATATATCATTCCTTTCAACGTTCACTACATCGATAATCACTTTCTTTGTTGCTGGATATCTTTACAGACTATGGCGAGGACAATCTACTCGCTTACTAACTGACCTTCCACTGATGTTTGGTATCAGCTTCCTTTTCACAGGTGCAAACATGTTCCTCAGTGCAGCCCCAGGTCTGATGCTGATCGAGTATTCACTTACTCTGTTCCGTGTGAGAG
>DAOWDY010000260.1 GCA_030638785.1 Candidatus Thorarchaeota archaeon | reverse complement strand
TGAACTCGTTCGAGTATAGCATCAGAAAGTGTCTGAACACCTAGTTCAACCCGTGTAGCACCCATTTGTAACATATCGTTGATCGTTTCTTCGTTTACCCAGTCCGGTCGTGTTTCAAAGGTAAGACCAACATTTCTCACATCTGTTGTTTCATTTGCTTTCATTGACTCTTGTAGTGATGGACTGGTAGAACCGTTCATTGCGTCAAGGCAACCCTTAACGAAACCCTCTCTGTATTCAGGGTCCTTGGAACACCAATCTCCTCCCATCACTATGAGTTCAACCTTGCTGATACTATGTCCGATAGTGTGGAGTTGGTTTAATCGTCCTTGGACCTGCATATATGGATCAAACTCATTCTGAATGCCTCTCATAGTTGCAGGTTCATGCCCTGTGTAACTTTGGGGAACACCCAGGTCAGGACCTCCAGGACAATATGCGCATTTTCCATGAGGGCAGGCATGTGGCTGGGTCATAACGGCTACAACTGCAACTCCTGATACTGTACGTACAGGCCTCTTCAGAAGAATGGGTCGAAGTATCTCAGTTTCTTCAGGAATTGATGCTTGAAGAATATCGACATTTGATGGTGTCCTTGAACGACGGTATTTTGCACAGACACTGTTCTTGATTCGATTAACTGCCTTCTTATCGACAGGGACATCACTCTCTAGTATAGCATCAATTATTTCTCTGTAGAGAGCATAATCCTCGTCGTTCTCTGTCATGACAATTAGTCAGGCAGTTCTTGTTGATTAATACAATGTGGTATGGAGTTTCTCACTTTGAAATTATTGTAGTATCAACGAGATCTGAATCCACTTCGAGCATTCGGTTGTGGGAACTCTGACTTACTCCCTCAATCTCTGTTTCTATGCCACGTCTTTTACATACATCCTGTAAGGTTGTGACTGCTGTTGATGTCCAGCCTGTGATGTCAATTTCACCTGGAACTGCAAGTTCGCGAAGCATAATGGTAAACGGATGTACATAGTCGACTGTCAAAGTTTGGGCTACTATACCAGTGATATATTTTCGATTATCATTAAGAGATGATGCATAAATCATTAGCAGTTTGTCGATTGATTCCGGCGTACCAATTGCAGCAATTGCTTTTATTCCAAGATACCACTCCTCTGAGTTTCCCGAGTCTATCAGCCTCTTGCAGTAATTAAGAACATCAGAGTCTCGCCTTCGTGCGAGTTCTATAAGTCCTGGTACTCTTAGAATCAGGTGTACATCTTCATCGTTAACAAGTTCCCACAGCTGCGCTCGGTCTGTATCAACATGTAAAGGGGTGTGTTCTGGCCGGGAGGGAGGGTGACAGACCAGACGCAGCCGGGGAGTGGGGGTCATGGATTGTTGTTTCGCCGCTATCTAATAAGGTCACCAAAGAATAGATGAAAGTCTTAGAGAATTGTTCTTATTGTTTCACTCGGGAAATCTTGGTACTGACTTAATTTGGGAGAGAAAATTGGATACATCATCATCATAGGTCCCATCATCTCTGATGATGCGTTGGAATAGACTACCTTCATAGTTTCTGAATGCAGTGACTGTAAGAGGTCTAACAGTGATGCCATTCTCCTTGGCTATTCTAGGAAGTTCGACAAATACTTCTTCCTTTTGCTCTAGTGGAATTCGACAAGTGTTGATTGAGAGAGAGCCATTTTCAGAGATCAACGTGCGTGTTGTAGGACAACTCTCCAATAGTGCTTTTGTTATCGAATATACTGATTTAGGTTGACCTTCAACAATAACTGTCACTGGAATGAGATCTCCACTCACCCGGAAGCGGTATGAAATATCTATCACACCTTTATCACGCAAACCAGTCAAGATACGTTTTCCTTCAGTTTTAGTTGTGTTCCAATATTGCTGACCTCGTTCCGTTTCAAGATGGGTAAGATAGAATACTCCGGAATTCACCATGTCGATTATCTTTACCTCTTTTCTAGTGAGTTGATAAGGAGTTTTTAGCTTCTTTCCTCCATATTTCTTTTTCAAAACTCCTAGACCTACCCTTTTGTTAGGAGAGTCTAGAACCTTCTCATTATCAATAGTCCATCCCCCTTCATTCTCTATAAAGAGCTTGTAATTTGTAGACGCGCCAGACCAACCAATAGTATGCACTTGAGGAAGAACAGATTCTATCCTCTTAGCGGCTATCGGAGGAACTATGATAGAGTGAAGGTAGAGAGGAAACCTTGACTCTATATCGAAACTCAATGAATACGAATACGCCAGATGACGATGAGCCCATCTATAGGCCTCACCTAGATGCACAATGTTCTGTAATCTAACGTTCTTTGGTTGTATATATGCTCTAAGACTGAATCCCATTGTTGACATTAGAAATCTTCTTCGTTCTGTTGAACGTGTTCTCTTGGATTTAGGAAGTACAAGAGATATCTCATCACTATCATCAAGAGTTTTCACAATCTGAATGGCTTCAGCCTGCCAGTCTGGAGCCATCTCTTCGACCTTATAACGAAGAATCACGTTTGGTTTCTGTGATTGCATCTCCTGAATAGATAGATTACGACTATAGCCACCTGTAGCCGCAAAAGAGGCAAGCATCAAGTATGAGGGTATTGGCTCATTGTCAACTAGCATCCTCAGATGATAGACCAATAAGGCTCTGAAAGTAGGCATCCCCCCTAGACTGTCCAAGAAACTGACCAAGTTTCCTCTTGGAAGGGTTTCCTTTACAGTCCATGTTAGAAAGGCAAGGACTTCTTCTCTCGTATCCTCCGGATATTCATTGATGGGGAACAACTTGGTTAGTGTTTCACGACTAGTCTTTCCCCGACTTATTATAGGAATCGGCCAACCTCTAGATAATGTATCGATGTCCTTCCATGATAAGGTGGTTTCATCGAGAAGCCTCATGACACGCTCTCTCATTTCTTCATGAGTACCTTCGCCAAAGAATCGTAAACGGGAGTTAAAATGCTCAAAATCATCAACAAGATGCAAAACCTCAATCTCATATCGCTGTACCTCATGACACTCTAGAATCGTATTGCTGTCTGGATCTAACACTGTCATCCAGAATAGGTCTTTATTTTTCAATTCCTGAACTATATAGAGGGCATCCTCTTTTCCTCTGATCATACGTCCGTACCATCCATTAGATGAGTGTGGATGTATATCATCAGGAAGCTCAGTAGCGGTTTTATTGTATGGGCGAGTGATTACGAGTATTGGAGTCAGCTGAATAATAACTGAGTTCTGTAATTGTGTAAAGAACTGGTCCCCATTCTCATCGGTCGCTATTTCATAATCAAATTTATAGAATACATCCTGTCTGTTTCTATCAAGAAGTTCTCCTGACTCAATAATCAAGAAGGGGCCCAAAGATTCGAATACAACACGACCTCTTGTACTATCATCTCCTACCCAAATACGGATGTTATTGAAAATACTAGATTTCGATTCAGTCACAAAAGAACTAGAATAAAAGAGCTTGAAGGGTTTATCGTTTTACATACCAAAATACCAACAAATCATTCAACATGACTGTATGAAACAACAAACAATTGTACAATCACGAACAGTGAGTATCCGGGTGAACCACCCGGTTTTTCACTGACTCCTTGCTAATATCAGAACTGATGTGTATCAGAATAAAGATTGATATTTCCAAGGTTCGCTATCTGGATTTCCTGGATCAAAGTTCCAAGGTTCGCTATCTGGATTTCCTGGATCAAAGTTCCAAGGTTCGCTATCTGGATCTCCTGGATCGAATGTCTTTGTAATCATTTGTTAGCACCTTTTCAAAGCAAAGCTGAGAATTGTCGAGTCGGCCTTACACTAGACCATCTCGTTCGCAAAGTTTTGCTTACTTACCAAAAACCCACTGACAAAACAACATCCAGAAAACGCAAAAAAGCTGCAAATTATCCTTAAAAATTATGAAAATATTGGGCACCTTATATTGGTAATTCCAATGTTAGTCGATGGGTTATTTCCGAATTGATGTTTAAATGGGCTCTTCGGTTCTTTACAACATGTTAAGATGGAGATTGACCCAAATGTTGTATTACTCAGTCCTACAACTTCTATGAGTTCTATGGAATGTATGACTCTAGAGCAAGCTTTAAATCACAACGAGTTCTGGCAGGGCTTGATGGCGGTCATAGGTTCCAGAGCCTACCTGATCTCAGCTGAACTCAGAAGTCAAGTCTGGAATCGTTGTGGGAAATGTGCGGTGCGCGAGCCCGTGACAAGCCCATGAGCTGCCACTTTCTTCTTATCTCACCACTCTTGTCAAGCTATTCCGAGACTGTAAAATAGCTCCTCACACGAAGTATGTTCTATGAGCCCACAACCAAATTCTTGGAGAATTGCAGGAATAGATGAAGCAGGACGTGGGCCAATGTTTGGACCAATGGTTGTGTGTGGTGTTCTAGTAGATTTAGATTCATTGGAATTTCTCAAGAAAGCAGGTGTGAAGGATTCCAAGGCCCTATCCGCCAAACGTCGTGAGACTTATACAAAGACAATACGAGAAGTAGCATCTAAGATAGCCATTGAGAAAATCTCCGCATTACAGATTGATACATCAAGGCGTAAAGGAACCAATCTGAATGAAATAGAAGTGAATGCCTTTGCGACTATTGCTAAGAAGTTAGCTCCCACTGAACTCTATATGGATGCTGCAGATGTCAATTCTAAACGTTTTGGAAACAAAATAAGGAAGAAATCAGGCCTATCGTCAAAGGAATGCAAAATTGTTTCTGAACACAAAGCGGATTCAAAATACGTTATTGTTTCAGCCGCGTCAATCGTTGCAAAAACTGAACGCGATACTGCAATCAAGGAATTGCATGGAAAATATGGTGATTTTGGCTCAGGTTACCCATCGGATCCAAAATCTATCGCATTTTTAGAAAATTTGATTCGAAATGATGAAGAACTTCCATATTTTGTAAGAAGGACATGGGAATCTGTATCGCGAGCTGTTCAGAAGGGGAAATCTGTTCAGAGCACTTTGGACTTTTAGTTACTTGATCTCTCAGAGATTATCTTCTTTAGCTCGTGTGGCTTGTCAATCTCATCTAGCTCAAGTTGCCGTATAACAGGTAGATCATCAACAGTTTGTTCTGCACTACCTTCTTCCACGATAATAACAGCTTCAGAATCAGTCACTTGAGAAACGCTCTTGAGTATCTCTATCCGTTTCTTGAGTCCCCAATTCTTCAGAGAACCGATTCCAGACATAAGTGGAGGGCCATCCTCCTTGGCAGCAATCTGAAATGGTGCCCTATCGCTCCATAAAACAGTCATCCCAAGTTTCTCAAAAAACAGGTTAACACGTTTTTCAATATCTGGAATTGTATCTGGATGCCTCGTTACAGGGAGAGGATGATCTCTAGGTCTTTCTCCAATCACATCAATAGGAATCACAAGATCAGTTTCAAGGACCTTTTCGAGTCGTACTGCAACATCTTTGCTAACATCCATCTCGTCTTTTTCATATGCCAAGATGGCTCTAGCAGAAACCTCAACACAGTTTGCAAGCTCTTCTTTGGTAATGTGTTGGGACAGTCTTATCTCACGTAGTTTGTTACCATCGATTGCTACGAATCTTCCGCCTCGTTGTATGAACTCACGGGGCATCTTTTGTTCATCAATAATCCTCGACAAGCTTGATGGAGCTATGGTAGATACTCCATAACGTTTGTAGACTACACCTGAGTCTAGCTTGCCACGTCTGGTCTTCATTCCAACAATAAGTGGTGTTGCATTGAAGAAATGTGCTACAAGTTGAAGGGCGATTGCATCATCCTCTGTCAGTGAATCAATATTGGAGAGCATTTTAACCAATATCAGCTGATCACCCTTTCTTGCGACCATATCAAAACAGCTTGGTCTGACATCACATCTTGAAGAAAGATCAAACCCAGCCTCCTCTAGGGCAGTAGTTACATCTTCAATTAACTGTCCTCGGGCCTTGGTCATCGTGTCAACCATTGCTTGTTTCGTATTGTATGCTTTTCAGCATATCTGAATGTGAAAATCTGTGTCAGAATGGCTCATCCATATGTTCAATAGAAGTTGTGAAGCCTAGACTTGTAGTAGATGGTAATTTTCTCCGAATTAGTTGGACTTGAGGTCTAGCAAGACGATCAATTGAGCGCCAGCTTACCAAGTCATCCCAATGAAGACTATCCTGTCCTAGGGTTTTGTGGATGAAGAAGAGTTCTATCTTTGACCCAGCCACAGTGAATATCCCTGTTCCTAAATCCATTCTACGAAGAATCACAATAGGAAGGATGAATTCGTCATGGTGTTTGGTTGGTATTTCTTCTGCAAGCAATTCAATCTCATGCTTCAAAAAGAGAGAGGTTTCGCCTCCACGAGTATCAAAACTTGGAGAACTACTTTGAATGAGTTGTGAGAGGGGTACTTTCTTGGCAGGAAGATGATCATTTGAAGCGTCAATCTCGTTCTCGATCATTCGTTCAATAAACCTGCTCACATAGGTTCCTCCGCCAACCTGACTACAATGAAACGATGGTCCTTCTCAAAGGGGTCGAGATTTACGCTATCAATGATTTCAGCGCCACCTGCTGCAAGCTTTGCAATCTCATTGTTGTATACCTCATCTGTTCTTGAAGTAGAGTCAATGCTCCGAGCTTTGACAGCAATCATTCCCCAACCGCCCAGAGAACAGAAAGCAGAGAGATTCTCTAGGAGAATTGCTGCCTGATTTGGTTGTGCAACATCTTGATAGACGATATCTACTGTGCCACCAATAAGAGAGGCATAACGAGTAGGATGTCGCGCGTCGCCAATAATTGGCACAATATTTGTACGAGTTTCAGCAAGTCGAATGAGTTTGCGAGCAACCTGTACGGAAAACTCTACAGCAAATACAACACCATCTTCACCAACAATATCAGATACATGGCTTACGGTGGTTCCTGAAGCAGCACCAAGATATAGGACTCGAGATCCCGGCTGAATCGGCATTTCTCTTAGACCCTTTTTGATAGCCGCAGCTAATTTTGATCTCCGTGTTGCCCAAAGTCGATACTCGTAATCATCTTTCTTCACTATTTTTTCGCCATAGACACTCTGTCGTGGAACTAGTGTTTTCGTGGACAAGGATGTTCTCTCGTTGTCCTTTACAGTGAAAATTCCTGGAAACTTGTGATTCTCTATATCAGTCATCGTCGACGGTCCCCCTTTCGTCCTCTTTGTTGACCCCTTCCTTGCCACTGTGATGACCGTTGTGGTTTACGTGGTGGTTTTTGTTTCGGCGGCTTTGGAGGAGGTGCTTCAGGATTCTGCCTTTGAATCTCCGCAAGCCGAGCCTCAAACTGTTCTCTAAGACTTTCGACAACACCTGCATCAGAGTATGCATCAATTCGAGCTGCAATAGAGAGTTTACCAGCTAATGCCCTGGCAATCTTTCCCCGTTGCCAGTATGGTGCTTTATGTATTTCTGGTACTTGAAATATGACTCCGTGTTTCGGAGGGTCAGCACCAGTCTTTAGACTTCTAAACAGAGCCTTTTCCGCACCAAGTATTTGCAGGGTACTTGACGGTTTTCTTGCCAGTTCCTTTAGAGAGCCTGCTCGACTAAGAAGACGGGCTCCTACTAATGGACCCACCAATGACGTGATATTTGGGGCAATTTCCTCCATTAATTCTGAAATGTAACCTTCTAGAACTCGTCGTTCCTTGAACAGGTTTAGAATAATATCTGTCAATGTCTGAATTGCACTCATATCTGAATCGGAGAGGTCCGATCCAAGCATATCACCTGTGGAATTATGGATTTTTTCTATTGATGCATCGGAAATTTCTGATTTAGCAAGGTTCTCATGAGTCATGTTCGACCTCTTTCCACAGACATTAACAACACGGGTATATTCCTCATGATCTTCAATAAGTTCGTTCAATGAGGGAAAGTGAATAGAATACCATTCCCTCAACCGCATTGCAATAATATTGATAGACTTGTCAATTTCATCAACACTATCGATAGCATGCTTGATTGATGGATCCTTTTCTTCCCCTGCTTCGCTCACAGCGGATTTTGCTAGAGCAATTCCCACTTTATGTCTGAAGAGTTGTAATTCTGATGCTGACTCTGTAAGACCCTTTTCTATCAGTTGGTTATCATGCAGGCTATGAAACCATTTGATGGTCTTCGATGAAGATTCTACCTTAACGTCCATGTCACCGATTTTTGATATGGCTCTAGCTAAGTTGGAATCAGTGACAAAAATTGGCATCTGAATCTCAATCTTTTCTAGAACTAATTTCAAGGGTTCAGTAGAATTTCCGTCGTTTAGTTCTCTAATATTATCTACTGCAGCCTCTAAATCTGGGTAGATAATCTGTTCAGCTAGTACACGACTTTCCTCATCTAAAAGGAATATACCGAAAGTAGTGAATGTCAGATAGCTACCCATCATGTATCATCTCTTGAGCGTCAAGAAATTAGAGATTCGGATAAGTCTGTCGTTGCGCTTATTACTGACCAATTGGTCGTGAGATACTTGGGAATACAATTGAAGATAGAAGGATATTGGCTTGCATCAGGTATTCTAGGTGTAACTGGTTCAATCATGCAAAGAGTTAGTGAAGCAGGTGCAGATGCAATTGTTACAAAATCAATAGGACGTACTCCTAGGAAAGGGCACGCAGGACCAATACTCACCACTTCTCATGGTGGAGTAATCAATGCAGTCGGTCTCACAAATCCAGGAATTGAAGCATTTGCAGATGAAATATCCGTACTCAAGGATGCTGGAATTCCAGTCATTCTGAGTGTTTTTGGATTATCTGTAAGGGAAATTGTAGAAGTTGTCAATATTGGATATACATTTCATCCCGATGCAATAGAGCTCAATCTTTCATGTCCTCATGCTGAAATTGCACAGATTGCACACAACCCAGAACTCACCTACGAGTATGTCAGAGCAGTAAAGAAGGCTGTAGACTGTCAAGTGTTTGCGAAATTGACACCAAATGCCTCAGACTACGTTTCAGTAGGAAAATCTGCTGAAAAAGCAGGTGCTGATGCCATTGTTGCAATTAATACTGTACGCGCTATGAGAATTGATATTCAACAACAGCGCCCGGTGTTAGGTAATAAAGTAGGAGGACTGTCAGGACCTCCGATTTTTCCGATAGCAGTTCGGTGTGTATATGATTTGTACAACGCACTTGAGATTCCAATCATTGGTGTAGGAGGAGTCACAACATGGAAAGATGCTATTGAAATGCATCTTGCAGGAGCAAGCGCAATTCAAGTAGGTACTGCTTTACTTAATGGAATGCAAGTGTTTGAAGAGATCAAGTCAGGTATTCGAGAATATCTAAAGGAAATGGGCTACTCACATGTGTCTGAGATTATCGGAATAGCAGGGAGGAAGTAATTTTGGATACAGAAAAACGCATGGGACTGCCAGTGTCGGTTCGTATTCTTAGTTCTGAAAAGGAAAATGAGTGTATAACCACTCTTCGGTTTGAACTTCCTCATTTGAAACGTGATATTCTTGCTGGAGAGTTTGTGATGGTTTGGATTCCAGGATTGGATGAGATTCCAATGAGTATCTCGTTCTGGGAGAAACCAGTAGCAGCAATTACAGTCAAGTCGATTGGAGATGCAACGAAAGGTCTTGCAAACCAAGAAGTAGGTGAATGGCTTGGGATAAGAGGACCTTTTGGAACTCATTTCTCCCAAAGTTCAGAGCACGCATTGGTTGTAGGGGGTGGAATAGGAATAGCTCCCCTTAGACCTCTGGTTACAACACTTTTGAAAGAACAGAAGAAAGTAGTTCTCCTAGTTGGAGCGAGGACAGAGAATGAATTGATACTCTATGATTTTGAAACTCTGAAGAATCCAGATTTCACGCTCCTGATTGCCACAGATGATGGGTCTCGAGGGAGAAAAGGATATGCTACATCTGTAGCTCAAGACTTGATTATGGAAAATGACTTCGATATGATTTATACATGTGGACCAGAATTGATGATGGCAAAACTCTATGAAATTGCCAAGTCAAAGGGGATTGAGATAGAGGCTTCGGTTGAGAGATACATGAAATGTGGTTGTGGAATTTGCGGCACATGTGCTATTGATCCTAAAGGACAACTGGTCTGTGTTGATGGGCCTGTATTCTCAAGCAAGAAATTGGATGCACTGGGTGATTTTGGTCGTTCTTATCGAGATTCTACTGGCCAAAAGAAGAAGTATTGATTCTTTGGACCTATCTACGAGTGGCTTTCTGTTGTCCTACGAGTTTTCCTCGGACAAATCGCTTCTGGTAGTTATTCTTGTTGCGTACACGGGGAATTGGAGTATGTCGCTCACGGCCTCGGACCTTAGGAGTTGATTCTCGGACCTTTCCAGCCTTTGTAAGTGAACCGTGTGAACCTGGCATTTTGTTTTCCTCAGCATCGATTCAAACTCATGTTAATATAAGCGTATCCAATGGACAATGCAATCTCGGGTATTTCTCTTCATTCTCTGCTCTCTGCCCGGTATTCCCCAACAATATCCACCAGGTGATCTTCGCTACGTTGGCGTGCCTTTTCCTTCGTTTCGGCCATAAAATCTTGAAACTGTTTCTCAAACTTCTTTCTACTAATAAAGGCGAACTCATCAATTCTTTGTAGTTCCACAGAACTAGCTTCTATCACAGGAATTACTGCATCAATTAATGCCTCACTTGATAGATGAGATAAAGGCGTGTCAACAATAACAGCACGAATCTCTCGTTCGATTAGCAAGTTCGCAGTCTGTGGACCTCCACCTGAAGCATCTTCAAAGAGAACAATATCACCAGTTCTGATACCCACTTTTCGGGTATATTCCTCAATACTTTCACGCGTGAATTGTGGAATTGTCTTAATTGCAAGCTTGTCTCCTCTCATCTCAAGTCGTTTTACTCCAATTAGACGCTCCAAACGTTTCTCAAGCTGACGAACTTGCTTTCTCAATTTTGTATCTTCACGCCTTGTAGTTTCGATCTCTGTGGATTTCTTTCTGACTTCGCGGTCTCTTTTCACACGCCAATAATTATCTCGATTGACTATCTCAAGGCTTTGAGAGAGTTCGTCTTCTCTAAAGTGCAAGTACTCAATCATTCGATAAGCGTCTTCGAGTTTCTCAGAAAGAATTTCTTGCTCATCTTTTAGGTCTGAATATTTCTTCACTAGTACATCATATCGTTCCTGCGTTAAGGGCTCTTCAGAAACAGGTTGTTCGGGTATTGATTCGATATGCTCAGATTCCTTGCGTGTAATCTCTGATAGCGCTTCAGCCATAGGCATTCCCTTGATAACCAATGCTTTGACCTGGTTTCTATTAACAGAAATCTGCTCTTCTCGGATCTTTCTATCAATCTGATCCATTTTGGGTCGAATGTTTCTATAGGCATACACTGCAGCAGTTAATGCATCTCGCTCATGTGCATTACGAATTCGTGTATTCTCGGAATACTCACGTGCCAGTTCTTGCTTATCTGCAACTGAAATCGGTCGGTCTGGGGTGAATACATTGGCATTGATAGAACGGGCAATCTTCTCAACAAAATGTGGAGTCTGGGGGACATCTGAAGCAATCAATACAGGAATTCCGCGTTCGTAAACTGTTCTAATGATATCCGCTCTTGTTAGTCCCTTCCGGCTGATGAGTGTGTGTATTTTTCCACTTAGCGTTAGAAGGCAAATTGCAGCGGTAGTGCCGGGATCAATTCCAAGAATGAAATACTTTGGCGCGGTTTGAGTTGGAACTGGTTGAGGTTCGAGAGGGAGGAATTCAGTTCTCTTTCGGACCGGAGATATTAGAACATTGAAGTCACCGCCTCTTTTACGTTCAACTAGTTTTTGAATAACAGGAAGTGGAGCATATGATACAATTCGTGAACTTGCGTAACCAAAATCTGATTTTCTGATGTCAATGTCATAATCTATTTCTGCTGTTTTGAGTTCACCCTCAATATGGCGAGTCATCTGCTGGATTTCAGAATGAATCTTGCGACGATATCTGTTTGCACTTTGCCCGCCCTTTCCCATCTTTCTTCCACGGGTGACTTTGATTTCCGTCTGCTCACTAAAGCATTCAACACTGTATCCTACGCCCAGATTAACAAGCTGTGCTGCGATTTTAGCAGATTCAAGAGGAGATGGTTTGCCCTTCACGCTAATTTTGTGACGACGTGCAAGTGTCTTTAGTGGCGTTTGACGAGGAGGTATACCAGTAACCTGAACTATTCGTGTTGAAGGCGGAATTCTCTCTGCAAGATGAAAGAGTGATTTACTATCTGGAACGATTTCAAATATATTGTCCGTACAGAACCACTTCGGTTCAACTTCTTTGACCAGTCGTAGTAAAGCTCCCCTTGCGATTTCAGGAAACTCGTTTAGTACTACTCCATCCTTTACAATCACACATGCAAACTTTGGTGCAGTCTTAGATTTTGGACTGTGAGATGGCAGTATGTCAAAACCAATAATGAACTCGCTTTCGTCGTCCATATCGCCGCACTCATGCAAAGATTTTCCGTGTCTGCTATAAGGATTGACATCGGGATATTCTACCAGTATCGCACAGAGAGATGTTGCTAAACACCAACTATAGGCTAAACAACAACTATAATAAACAGTGCTTGAACGAAACTTCAACTTGATGCGAGGCGTGACATTGTCAGAAACATTAGAAATCAACAACAACGACGAGATTCTTCGAATTGGCCGTGCACTCTCATCCGGCACTCGCTTAAGGATTCTCGAACTTCTTCTAGCAGGAGAAAAGGACGTAACACGAGTAGCAATGCACCTCGGCGGAACTGAGGCAAACGCAAGTGCTCAGATTAAGATTCTTTTCGAAGCGGGTCTTCTAGAATGCAGATACGAACCTGGTCAGCATGGTTTGAAAAAGATTTCAAAGACTAAGGTCAAACGAATCATAATTGACCTGTAAGATGGACTGTCAATAGTTCACAGTATTTTCAGATTTTGTGTGCTATGATTTACCAAGATGTGCTTGCCATCTTTTTATTCGACGTAGTATGTTATCGCGTTCTTCGGTACGTATTCCCCGTCTACCCCGTGCTCTAAGAAACTTGAGGACAATATCCATGTCTCGTTCAACTTTTTCATTTAGAGTGCTGCTGGTAATTAATTCGTCCTTGGCAGCTTGCAGGTACTCTGCAATTACTTCAGCAGGAGAAGTTCCAGTTTTCAGTTCATGAGTTATCGGATCCAAAAAACGAGAAACTCTCACTTCTGATGGTGCAGATGGGTCTACGGGTGAATTCTCAGTATCTACAAGGTCTCCAGACGAAACGACTGGAGGTATTATTGCCACTTCATCTGTTTTTTTAGAATTGGATTCAAGCTCGGATAGTTCTTCTGATTCTTTTATCTTCGAAAAAAGGGGTAATACCGTGTCATTGTCGATGGGCATGGTGCGTTGATCGAGACGGGTTCGTAATTCTCGAAGCTGGTCAAATAGCTCCGCCAGGCGCGCTTGCATATTGTCGATGATTTGATGTATTTCATCAACTTCCTTGCTTGGGTCGGACATCAGTCTAATAGCCTCTATTCAACTTTACTTATCAGATTGTGAACCTATAACCATTTCTTACATGTTGAGTGAACTGATTGGAATATGAAGTTTGCAAGAACATTGTCAGACACCAAGATGGAGTTTTATTTCTCGGCTTTCTTAATGGCCTCTGTCAGGTTACGTGCATTTCCTTGGGGTTCGAATCGACGAGTGCGAATTTTGACAAAGGTCGGGACGGATACAGTTTCTCCGACAAAAAGTGCCTCGCCTACTTCCAATGTGGTGATTGCATCTAAAGATGCACGATCAATGCCTTCACTCGACCTGCCAATATGGTCTAAATCGTAAGGATTTGTACATCTCAAAATAGCTTGATTGCTGCATTGGCTCAAAACAGTTGTTGAGAGCTTCACAGGTCTTTGGGATATCAGACACAGAAGAGCGAAAAACTTTCTTCCTTCCCTAGCTATTGTTTCAATTCGAGCCTTGGGAAGTGCTAGCTCCTGCCTACTTTCGGGGCAGAATTGATGGGACTCTTCCAAGACTAACAGGAAAGGAGGTATTCGACCTTGCCTTCGAAGGTAGAGTAATTCTCCAGCCAGATGGGATACAATAATCTGTTTCTTCTTAAGACTAACAAAATCACTCAGGTCAATAAGTGTGATTTTTCCAGGGCGTACAGTATTTTTCATCTCAGGCACTCCTTCCTTACCAAAGAGACCTGTATCTTCAAGATTGAATAACCACCCAACTAATGCCTCTCGAGTGTTCTTGCTGATTGTTTCATCGTCCTTTACTACATTAATCACATCTGTAAGTGTATAACCTTCTTTGAACTGGTTGCGCATATCAGATATTGTACGACGCAAATCACGAATCTGAACGCCGGACATTCCCGCGACATAGGAACTAAGTGATTCAGCAGTTAGTGATTGCACTGGAATCTGTATATGCGATCCCCTAATGTGTTCTACTTCAATCGATCCTGCTGGAAGTCCTAGACTTTCGGGTTGGATGTCTTTCAGGTAGGAATATTCTCCGTGAACATCTATGACAACGACACTAAGGCGACCCTGTTCCTCAGTTCGCGACATTATTTCCTCTAGCATGACAGACACAAAGTAACTCTTTCCTGCTCCTGACATTGCCAAAATCGCAAGATGTTTTGAAAGCAATTGATCAATCGAAGCACGAAATTCTAACTCGTGATTGGCAACCTTTCCCAACCAAAGCCCTCCTTCAGTGTCTAGACGAAGAAACTTGGCCAACATATCTTCATCCGCTCTTCTGACAACAGCTCCCGGAGAAACTGTAGTAAACGGTCGTACTGTACGGTCATTTACCCAGAAACCAACAACTCGTGTTTCGCCAACTGTATATTGCCAGCGGTCCGTAGGAAATATCGATCGTAAAGGTTCGCCTCTAGATTGATATTCTCTCACTGCCTCAGCATGCTGAAAATAACGATTAGTGCGTACAAGGTCTTGGACTCTTGCTACAACTGTACCGAATTCTGTTTCGACTACAACAAACTCCCCTCTTCTAACAGTGGTTTCATTAGTTCCTCCTTCTAGGACGAATGAGAACTCCATAACATTTGGTCCATCGTTTGTACAGACTACAGTTCCAAGACGGTGTCTAGGTTGTTCTTCAACCATCATTTTATCCTCCAAAAGGGTTTCTTGATCTTCGTTTTTCAAGCGTAGAATATGTGAGTCCTGAAAGCGCCATTAT
>DAOWDY010000089.1 GCA_030638785.1 Candidatus Thorarchaeota archaeon | reverse complement strand
TCAAGGCACTCAGAAGTATAACAGTGTTAGATCCCTCTGTTGGTGAAGGTGTCTTTCTGGTATCAGCTGGGGAATGGATTCTAAATATGCGATTGCGTTTAGGTGACACTACTGCTCCCGAAATCATAAGAAGTCAGATTGCCTCAGACTCACTCTACGGGGTGGATATCCAAGAGATTCCAATACACCAATCTGAAGTATATCTTCAAAGATGGATTTCAAATGGGAGCTCTTCAATTAAGAGTAAACAGCAGTACAACATAATGGAAGGTAATAGTCTGCTAGGACGAGTTCATCGTTCAGACATATGGTCAAATGACGAGGAGATTTCACTTAGGCCTCACAAACCATTTCACTGGCATGAAGCATTCCCGAGGGTTTTTGACAGGAAGAAGGGATTTGATGTAATAATTGGAAACCCTCCTTATGGAAATCTACTTTCTCCAGAAGAGAAAAAGATACTTCTTGAAACAAACGATTATGATGTAATGAGTGGAAAGGATGGCACTTGGAATGCCGCATCCCTTTTCATCGCCCGAACATATCAACTCTTGAATGAGTTTGGTGAACTCGGGTTCCTAGTTCCAAACAGCATTCTTCGGGTTGGACAGTTCCAAAAGATACGGAGATTCTTACTCAGCCCATATAATCTGTGGAGAATCGTTGATGAAGGAAATCCTTTCGATGATGTGACATTGGAAATGGTATCCATCTTCTGTAGTGCTGGAAACGTTTTCAATCCTACAATTGAAATTCATTCTAGAAGGAAAGATCTAGAAGGTTCACATGATGTGAACCACCACGTTTTTGCATCAAGTAGAATTTTCCCAATTTATCATGATGAAATCTTTGAGTTAATACAGAGTAGAGGGACTAAAGGGATATTAAAAGCAGTTAGAGGAAGAGACATTCCTGTAGCTAATCTAGAGGATCAGCTAATTGGAAAGTTCACAGTGCCCTATGCGACAAAGGGTCGGAGCATTCACCGGTATAGAATTGAAGAAGATTATCTCAAGTATGCAGATGATTGGTTCCTTCAAGACTATGCTTTGTCTGAATCGTATAACAACGAATTCTTGGTTGCAACGAAAAACTTTCCCTATCCGAGGTGCATCATCAAACCAAAAGGGATGATTCATGGAGGGGGAATAGTCAGAATCATTCCAATCGGGAGGGAAGATAATCTACGAGCAATTGGACTTGTTCTCAATTCACGACTCTCGAGGTTTGTATGTACAAGGTATCTAACGAATTACTCACAGCTTACTACTTGTCTCAATACTGGTATAATTGATGAGTTCCCAATTGTGTATCCAGAAGAACCAGAGAATTTTGCTAAACTCTTTGATCTTCTTCAACAGGCGTACTCAGAAAACTATAAACCAAGAGATTTATCGATGCTTGACTCGATTGCTGATGCTCTCGTATTCTCCGCCTATTTTTCACCAAGTAAAGAGATGGAGTGTATTCTGAATGCCCTACGGAATGCTGACGTTGCTTCAATACCAGAATGCATCGAGTTGTTTTCACATGATGATGTTCTATCCGAAGTAGATGAAATATTCGATGACTCAATAATCAGGAGAATCAACAAGTCTCCAAGAATGAACTGAAGCTACTCATACGCTGAGGCTTATATATATCAAAACGCCTCTTCTCGCCAGACCAACAATGAATGAAGAGAAGCCTGACCGTGAGGATGATGCATCAAAAATGTCTGATGCAATTATCAACGCTGTTAATGAAGACAGAGCAGATGAGGATGATGACGCATTCTCTAGAAGAGAGCGCAAGGTTGAATCAAGCAAGGAAGATGAGCGTATCCGAAAAGCGAAAGAGCTTAAGAAACAACTTAGAAAACGCGAACTTGGAATCCTCAGATACAGATGGCCTACAGCAGTTCTCATCATGACCGGAATATTCTCAATATTCACTCAGTTTTTGCCAGTCTGGATTCAGAATACCCTGGTCTATGGATTCGATTCATATTGGGAAGCCTTCCTCTTTAATGGCAATGTATTCTGGCTCTTCCCAATAATTTCAGGAATCATTCTAATTGTCATTGGTTACTTTGCATATGCAAGACCTAGGGCTACGTTCTGGGCAGTAGGTCCAGCAATGATGATGGCGATGGCAGGTTCATTGGTGTATTTTCTGATTGAGTTGGCAGTCATTGCGAACAGTGAGTTGATGGGTGAACTCTTGACAACAGGAACACCCATGGAAATGCTTGTAATTGCTGTACTATCACTTCTTGCGATTGCGCTTCGAGAGAAGGAATGATCAAGCACCTGACACAAAGTCGTGAAGGCGTCCCTCTTCTTCAAGCTCAGACATCCAGTCATACCGGATTGGAGGATCACTGGAGGTCAGAGTTTCTACAATCTCCTCGATAGATTCCTCAAGTGTATTCTTAGACGTGTCAATCTCATATACTCGTTCTTCTGCAAAAGCATCGATTGCATCCAATTGACAGACTCCAAAGATTTCAGACTCGAGATTCTCATTGACCTTCTCTTCTGAGTAGGATCTACTGATTAACCGCTCTTTCAAGTCATCTGGATGAGTACGAAGTATTATCACACGTTCAACCTTGCTACTGGGAACAAGATCGATGTAATGGCCTTCAATAATAATATCATCCTCTAGTTTTTCCAATAAGGAGAGAATCGCTTCTACCAGACAGTCCTCGTCAATGACATTTGTATCGCGTGCATCATCATAAGCACTAATGCATTTACTTTCTTTTGCCAAAGTTCCAAGAGATATTACTTCACGCTTCAGCTCTTTACCTAAAGCTGATGCGACTTCTGTCTTTCCTGTTCCAGGTGTACCACCCAAAAGGACGATATTCATGATTCGCACACCGAGTTCTCTTAAAGATAAGCTATTGGTTACAGACAAAAATGCACAACTAAGATTCCTTATAAGCCCAGACCTCAAATTCATAACAAACAAGGCAGGGCAATATACAGATGTCTTCAAACATTAGTAATTCCCAATTTGATCTGTTAGCGATTGTATCAATAGCTATATTCGTGATAATAGGCATCGCACTATGGTGGTACAATACCGTCGCAGCTTTGTTAATCCTGCTCCTATCTTTCTCAGCAGGCGCTTTAATACTGTGGCGAACCATTTCCAAATCAATTGAGCAGAAATCAGGATTTAGTGGGAACCTGTATAGAGAACGAGAGATTACCCGAAGAAGACTATCGGATATTGAGAATAGAATGCGAAGGGCTCTTGAAGCGGGTGATGTGAAACACGATAATATGATTGAGGATTTCAACTACGCAAATCTCGAGGGTGAGAGTATTGCCGACTATGATACTGAAATCCCAGTGGAAATCATCGACGGAATACAAAACAGAATTATTGAGCATCTTGAGGGCATTGGGATTGAAGACCTTGATGAACTAGCGGTTGCGGACCCTGAAGAGATTTCAAAGGTTTGTGGAATCAGCAGTCAGATTGTAGAAGAGTGGATACTTGATGCGAAAGCAATCTTTGTTGGAGCACATATCTCAAGCATCATTACACTATCCATGGAAGATGCCAAGAAGATGCAATCTAGAATCTCAAAATCTGCAAAGTCAGGAACCCTAAAGATGCCCGTAGACTATAAGATTACACTCCCAAAGGTACAGAGATGGATCAATAGAGCAAACAAAATTGTATCAACTGTCGATGTAAATGAGATGCAACGCTGGCTAGAAGATGGAGAGCGAAAAACTTAGCTGAATCTCCTTTCAATTTGTCAGCTGCGTAACTGATAAAAAGCGACCAAAGACCTGTCACTTCGCAGTTCACAACTAATTCAGTGATTCACGATGCTCCAAGAATTCAAAATTCGCCCATTTGAAAGGGAAGATATCGAAGCAGTAGTGGACATCAATAGGTCTTGCTTGCCAGAAAATTATCCTGATCAATTCTTTTTAGGATTGTACCATCATGCTCCAAAAGCGTTCCTTGTTGTTGAGTGTG
>DAOWDY010000146.1 GCA_030638785.1 Candidatus Thorarchaeota archaeon | reverse complement strand
GAGGAACTGCTCTAGGCACTGGACTCAATGCCAGTCCTGGTTTCGCTTCTGGGGTTATCAAACACCTGTCTAAGAATCTGCGATTTCCATTTGAAATCAACCCTGTGAAAGCAGAGGGAATAGCCTCGCATCGAGTTATGGTAAAACTGAGTAGCGCATTCAGACTTCTTGCATTAGGATGCCTAAAGATGGCAAACGATATTCGATGGATGGCCTCAGGACCAAGAGCAGGTCTCGGAGAATTGTTGCTACCCGAGAATGAACCTGGTTCATCTATCATGCCCGGGAAGATAAATCCCACTCAATCTGAATCACTGATTCAAGTTGCACTCCAAGTGATAGGTCTTGACGCAGCAATTGCATTGGGTGAAGGCTATGGAAGTCTCTTAGATCTCAATGTTGCTAAACCAATGATGATTGCGAATATACTGGAAGCGAGTAATCTCCTTTCAAATGGAATCACATCATTTGTTACTAAATGTCTTACAGGAATAAAACCCAACCTTCCAATTATAGAACAACATCTAGAGCAGAGCTTGATGCTTGTGACACGACTCTCACCAGTTATTGGATACGACAAAGCTGGAGAGATTGCGAAAAGAGCGCATAAGAGTGGGAAGACGATTCGTGAAACCATCATTGAGATGGGAATTGAGATTGACAATATTGACCAGCTACTTGATCCTAAAGAGATGATTTAGACAAAGACGATTTACATCATGAAATATTGCAAATCAAAACCCTCTTGAGGGAACTTTATGCAGTATACCCTCACGTAAGGAGGATTTGTTCAATTGGTTCATGAGCACGACGTCATCATAGTTGGAGCTGGTCTTGCAGGTCTGCGAGTTGCTATTGAACTCGTAAAAGATTTTGATGTTGCTATCTTGACAAAGGTTCATCCTTTGCGGTCGCATTCTGTTGCAGCTCAAGGGGGGATAAATGCTGCAATGGGAGAGAATGATTCTTGGGAAACCCATGCATTCGATACTGTGAAAGGAGCAGACTACTTGGCTGATCAAGATGCAGTCGAGATACTCACTAGAGAAGCACCAATTACTGTTATCGAGAATGAAAGGTGGGGAACAGCATTCTCCAGAAAGGAAGATGGTACGATTGCTCAGAGACCATTTGGTGGAGCAGGATTTCCAAGAACTTGCTACACTGCAGATCGCACTGGCCATAATCTGTTGCATACGACATTTGAACAAGCTATGCGACTAGGTGTGAAAATCTATGAAGAATACTTTGTGACTTCCTTAGTCAGGAACGAATCCCATGTAGTAGGTCTTACTGCCATGGAGATCTCTTCAGGAGAAGTTCTTGGTTTTGCAGCCAAGGCTGTTGTCATTGCTACAGGAGGTTTTGGTAGAGTTTATGCCAGATCTACTAATGCTCTGATTAACACGGGTGATGGATGTGCTATTTCTCTGAGAGCAGGAGTTCCCTTGAAAGACATGGAATTCATTCAGTTTCATCCAACGACTTTATTCGGATCAAGTATTCTAATGTCAGAAGGAGTCCGAGGAGAAGGCGGATATCTAATCAATACAGAGGGTACGCGTTTCATGAACACGTATGCCCCCGAAAAGATGGAACTAGCTCCTCGAGACATTGTTGCGCGAGCAATTAGTACTGAAATTCTAGAAGGTCGCGGTTTCGAGAACGAATATGTCCACCTTGATTTAACTCACCTCGGTAAGGAACGTATTTTGGAACGGTTGCCTGGAATTCGCGAAATTAGTATGCACTTTGCTGGAGTCGATCCAATTGATGAACCGATTCCCGTTCAACCTGGCCAACACTACTCAATGGGAGGTATTGATTGCGATAAACATGGCGCAACATCTCTAGATGGACTCTACGCAGTAGGAGAGGCTTCCTGCATGAGCGTTCACGGTGCCAATAGGCTTGGCGGTAATTCACTTCTTGAAACTTTGGTGTTTGGAAGAGTCGTTGGAGCAACCGTTGGAGAGTATCTTAAATCTGCTAAATCGGAATCACACGATATCATTGATGAAGAAGTCTTCAAAACCCGAGAGCGGCTTCAAGAAATCCTCTTCCGAGAATCCGGAGAATCTCCTGCAGATATTCGAAAAGAACTCACCGAAATAATGGATGCCAAGGTGGGAGTCTTTAGACGCCCTGAAGAAATAGAAGAGGCATTGAAAGTTATTCGTGAACAACGGAAAAGATTCGAATCAGTTGCCCTTGGGGGGTCTGACAAGAAGTTCAACTATTCCCTGATTAGAACTCTTGAACTTGAAAATCTAATCGATTTGGCGGAGGCAATTGCTCTTGGTGCTTTGATGAGACAAGAGAGTCGGGGTGCCCACTGGCGCTTGGACTTTCCAAAACGAGATGACGAACGATTTCTCAAACACACTCTTGTGATAATGTCAGACCATGTCATGCGCATAGAATACAAGGATGTGAACCTTGGACAGTTTGAAGTTAAGGAGAGGACTTACTAATGATGTTCAGAATCGCAAGAAGTCGAGAAGGTGGAGAGATAAATCATTACGACCTCTACAAGATACAGACCCGTAAAGGGATGACAGTACTCGATGCACTGTTTCAGATACAAGACAAGATGGATGCTTCACTTTCTTTCAGATACTCCTGTCGTGGTGCCGTGTGCGGAAGCTGCGCGATGCTCATCAATAAAGAACCTCGTTTAGCATGCAGAACACAAGTATCAATGGTAATAGACCAATCTATGAAACTAAAGCCATTCCCCCCTATCATTGAGGTGCCTCATGGTTGGGATAAAGAAACCGAGATTCTTATTGAGCCACTTCCAAACTTCCCTATCCTAAAGGACCTTGTTGTTGATATGACCAAATTCTTTGACGCACTTGAAGAACTCAAACTTTGGGAATCCCCCACAGACGGAGATGAAACGCGTATCCAGAGCCCTAAGGATCGAAAGAAAATCGAGAGATACGTGAATTGTATTCTCTGTGCAATCTGTTTTGGATCATGTCCCGTGAACTATGAAAAGGAAGAATATCTAGGTCCAGCTGCTCTTGCAAAAGCATGGAGGTTCAATCAAGATACAAGAAACCCCGATGCAAAGAAATACCTGGAATCTGCACAGCAACCGAAAGGGACACCTATGTGCGATCTAATCATGAATTGTGTTAAAGCATGTCCAAAGGGAGTTGCTCCAGGTGGAGCAATCCGGAAGATGAAATGATATTACAATCTTGTTTTGATATGGGTACAATAAGCTACATTTCCCTCTTTGCTCGCTTTACCAACATGGCAATCTGTCCAGCGTGGTGAACAGAATGAAACCCTGCGATAATTCTAAGTATTGTTTCTACAGTACTCTCTCGAATTCTAGCTGGGGGCGGAAGGGTCGTCATGTTGTTAAGCATCTCATCAGTCAATGATCCGCACAACCGCTTGAATAGAACGTACGCAGCACGTACATCGGATACCAAGGGATTCTCTTCACTCGCCATCGGAATATTGTCCGTATCAAGATCAATACTAAGTTCCTCGGAAATATGACTGCACACTGCTGACAGGGTCCAAGCAATATGCTCTATAATCTCACTCGAAGATTTTGCATCGTCATTAGGTTTCCATGCCATTACATCAGAGTTATCATCAATGTGTGTCAGAACCCAATTTCTTGCTCCCAGACCCATTCTAAGAAGCTCACCTCTTCTCCCTTCTATTTTCTCAGCCATTATAACAACCTCTCAAGATATTCTCTTGAATAAGTCCTTCAAATGTCATACGGTTTACAAAACAATTGTATCGAATGAATCATCTGCATCTATGTCGGCCAATCTTGAAGATGCAAGATCAATAGCTACCTTTGTAGTGTCACAAATAATCCAGTTTCTCTCAATCTGATGAGCCGCGATAGCAGTTGTCCCTGAGCCAGCAAAAAAATCCCCCACTATATCGCCTGGAGCTGTCGCTGATTCTATTACTCGTCTTAGAAGAGCTATTGGCTTTTGGGTAAGAAATCCTGAATACTCTTTTGACGCACCCTGAATTGGAGGAATATCCAACCATAGGTCTGATACTTGAACCCCTGGAATATCCTCAAGGTATTGTTTCTTCGAATATCTTCTGTTTTTGCTTGTGTAGATTATATTGTTCTCCCACCATTCATCAAGGGTTTCCTTTCGGTACAGGTATGGTGCAGTTCTTCCTCTCCACTCAAACTGTTTCCGAGATTCGCTTCGTTGAATTCCTTGTGCTTCTATCTCGATGAGTCGGAAACGACCTCGATCATCATGGTAACTGTACGGCTTGAGAGAATTCTCATCATGGTTTCTATACACCGCTTTGGTTCTAAATTTCGGTCTATCGACTGCATAAAGGAGTATTACGTCATGTTGAGAACCAAAGCCTTTGCTCTGTGCCTTTGGGCTATTCGTTCTTTTCCAGATTATCTCGTTGACAAAGTTCTGATATCCAAAAATATCGTCCATTATTGTCTTGACATAATGTGAAACATGAAAATCCAGATGAACCCAAATACTACCCTCCTCTCGAAGAAGGCTCTTCATAGCTATGAGTCGCTCTTTCATGAACTCAAGATATTCTGAGAGCCCTCCCTTCCATTTGTCTGAGTATGTGTGCTCCTCAATCAAGTGAGGTGCCTGGTTTTTCTTACTTCCCCTTTTCTTCTTCAGACTATAGTCTGTTCCGGAGAAATAGGGGGGATCGATATAGATGAGTTGTAATTTCTCTTCTAAATTCGATTGAAGATGCTTCATGGCATCTAGACAATCTCCATGAAGAATTAGATTTCTCAAAGAACTCATGGCCTTCGTTGAAGAGAATACTTCGTTCCTTTTAGGTGTTCATGAATTGCAACACTGTTATGGCCTGCTCTACTCGTTTCTCATACATTGTAGAAACTACTGCATCAGATAGAATTAGACTTATTCTTCTCCTAGCATAGACTCCCAATCTAAAACCTTGAAGATGCAAATTATGAGGAGAAAAGATTACATCTCGGTGTCGTCTGTAACCTCTTCGCCACCCTGAGTGGCTTCAACAACCGCATCAGCGATTCTGCGCTTGATTAGTCTAACACAATAACCAGCAATTCGATTACGCACCTTCTTTGAGCCGACATCAGTGAACTGCTCAACAAGCCTCTTGTTTGTTTCAAAATCAGTTGTGAACTCTTCAGGGTAGTGTTGGAGAAGGATTCTCGATGCGTTCTTAATGTAGCTTGGTCGAATACTGCCCATATGTTTCACCATAAGTTTTGTCAGTTTGAGGTTTCCGCCAGACTGTGTTTATAAAGCATATGGTGGCTCCATTCCCCTGGGACGTGATTAGCCCTGTTATATGAAAGGTTGGCTCAAGTGTATGAGGAGATAGAGTCAACATCAGGGTCTCTTGAGAAGACTCGGATTTTTTCTGAGGTTCTGAAAGAGGCATCCGCGAAGGAGATTGGCAAGCTAGTTGCATTAACTATGAGCAAGCTACATCCAGATTGGATGGGGCAGCCTGAGCTTGGAATTGCAGAAAAGATGGCTATACAAGTTATTGCTAACTCGGTGTCAGCTTCAGAAAGCGAAGTCAATGAAGCCCTTCGCACAACAGGCGATGTTGGAGCGACGATTGAGAAGCTACTGCAAAGAGGAAGTCAAATGTCCCTCTTTCCTCAGGAATCTTCTGTAACCAATGTCTATGACACATTAGACCTAGTATCAAAAATATCAGGTCCAGGAAGTAAT
>DAOWDY010000110.1 GCA_030638785.1 Candidatus Thorarchaeota archaeon | reverse complement strand
TCACCAGTCTAGATAAGCCTTTTACCCCTTCGCGCAGATCAACGGAACGAGTTGCACGTCAGAACCCTATCGGGCCTCCACCGAGCTTTCGCCCGGCTTCACCCTGTCCACGCCAAGATCGACTGGTTTCTCGTGTCACGGCTGTGACTTCGGGCGCTTTCACACCCCGCCCCTCACTGCAAGCAGTTGCGGGCTTGTCGGTTTCCCTTCGTTTACGGTTTAGTCACCTTATCCTCGCCACGTCCGTGAACTCCCTGGCCCGTGTTTCAAGACGGATGATGCTGATTCGATCAACTCTCTTCCTACACATGGATCACTCCATTATCGTTCAGAGAGTTTCTTATCTTTTAATCAGCATCCTTTGTTTAGATCGCTGGTTTCAGGTGCTTTTCACCCCGCTCCCGCGGCACTTTTCAACTTTCGCTCGCGCTACATAGTTTTCTATCGGTTTCTCGAAATATTTAGGCTTCGCAGATTGCGACTGCGACGTTCACACGAGATGACCAACCCGTGCTACTCGGGATATGGAAGAAGCCCATGCTTTGCGACTACGGGAGTGTCACCCTCTGCGCTGCGTCGTTCCAGACGACCTCGTCTTAGGCATGTCGGCTAGAGTATCCATATCCACACACCACATCTCCCTTTACTCTTCGCAAAGGGATTCAGTTTGGCCTTTTCCCCGTTCGCTCGCTGTTACTAGGGGAATCATTTGGTTATTTTCTTTTCCTGCCCGTACTAAGATGCTTCAGTTCCGAGCGTTCCCTCTCCAGTTTTGACACTGGAGTAATGCAGGGTATTAGCCTACATTAGGAAGTCCAATTCGGGAATCTCCGGATCAACGTCTTCGTGCGACTACCCGGAGCATATCGCTGCTTGTCACGCCCTTCATCGGTCCGAGAACCAAGTCATCCACCAGCGACCGTACAGCATTTGCAGATCTACTCATACATCCGGCGACAATAAAACCTGCCGGACAGAATGAATCTGTCATTTCCAAGGATTGTATTGTTTCAATCAATCAATTATTTATTTTGTATATTTTCTATACGGTCGATACACTAAGTGTATGTATTATGTTTGCCATTATCCTCTGCAGCCTGGACAACCAACCGGTAGATGACGCACGCAGTGCGTTCACACGAGTCATCTGGTAATGATGAGTCGTTATGACACAGCATCTGGTTGAAAGCCAATGACTTGTCCCCCATTGGGAGTGACTTCTCTAAGTCTGTTCTCAATGGATCCCCTCATTGAAGGCACGCAAAGTGCGCTTCTCGGCGGAGCCTCTTTCGAGGTCTTCGGACGCTGCGCATCGATGTATCGGTGCGCGCTCTCGCAGCCACCTAAGCTACGAATTTAAAGCTTGCTGTACGTTGAGGTTCGCCAGAACAGCCACGTGCCTTCAGGCACAAGAGACCTTCTCTACTCAACGTGAGCATATTACTTCCGAATCATTCTCAATTAAAGCTTACGCAAGGAGGCAATAATTCACAAGCTTTGGAGGCGGTAATTGCGTGCCATCTAGATGATACTGCAGAGGAATAAATCCAAATGTCTTCAAAGCGATGTAAGAGGGGGCGTTTGGAATGCGAAGATGGTTTACAGGCGTGTTTCTCAACATTTTTTCCATCCTTCTGTGGTTTATTCTCCTAGCCCTGAGGTGGGACTATGTGGTCAACGTCATGTACCCCGGCGATGCACTTGGAGAGCCAATCTGGGTCCATGACCCATCCGGGTTCTGGTCCATCTCTCTTGTCTGTGGATTGCTTGCACTTGGTGGAGTGGCTCTCATTATCCGTACTAGATTGCTGAAGAACTAATCGAAGGTGGGTAATGGCCACAAGATAACGGCTAAGGACAGGAAACTAAGAAAGAAGATTTGGTAATCACTTTTTGAGCGACGAGTTCTGATGATTGATAAGGTCGCCAATGCCCTTCTTTGCCAGGTCCAGCATTTCATCAAGTGTTTTGCGATTAAAAGTGGAATTCTCACCTGTTCCCTGAACCTCAACGTATTCGTTATCAAGCATGACGATGTTCATGTCTACCTGAGCATTGACATCTTCTAGATAGGCTAGGTCTAGTAGGCATTCACCTTCGACCAGACCTACACTCACAGCGGCCGCATTTCCTCGTAGCGGCAGGTCAGGGGTCAAGTCCATGTCAACCATGTATGTCAGAGCATCAACAAGGGCGACGTACGCACCTGTTATTGATGCTGTCCTAGTTCCCCCATCTGCCTGTATAACATCACAGTCTATCTTTACGGTATTCTCTCCCATGCGATCCATGTGAACTGCTGCACGAAGAGACCTACCTATAAGCCTCTGAATCTCTTGATTTCGACCCGTCACTCTACCTCTACTAGTTCTATCGTTTGTGGCTCGAGGTAGCATGGCATATTCTGCTGTGACCCAGCCCCGACCAGACCCATTGAGCCAGCCTGGAACGCTCTCTTCGACTGTTGCAGTGCAGATAACCTTTGTATCACCTGTGCATATCAGAACTGATCCCTCAGGATGTTTCAAGTAGTTGCGGGTGATATCTACAGGTCGAAGTTGGTCATTGGCTCTTCCATCTGAACGTGGCACAGATAACGCCTCATTCCGAGCATGAAAATACGTCTATTAATGGGTGTCGGCTCAGAAAAGATTAGAAAAAGATGGTGCAGGGATGTCGCGCCTTCACGGATACACGAAGGAGCGACGCCCCAGAATTCGACTCGGTACGGATAGAGAGAGAAGGTAGAGAATTACCTTACAAAGGATCCAGCAGATCGCACAAAAGTTTCAGCTACTGAAACCTGACGACGCTTGGACTCGACGCATTCCCACTTACCCTTTGCTTTTCGTTTGAAGATACTTAATGCCATGATTATTTACCTCGTAGGAAGCGCGTCCCCCACCTTCGGAAGGTGTACGGTTCGCACTTAATGTTCTACACTTAGTGTAAACGTTACACTTCCATATAAACTTATGTGTTTTGGTGTAATCGTTGCACTTTCATTAGAGAAAGGTTGACAGCATAAACCTATTATAGGATGAGTTGCATATCTATTGGTGTCTTGGGGCCATAAAATGAGTACAGAAACTCCTACAATCGATACCGAGGAAGAAACTCCTCTTTTTCCCGAGGGACTTCCAAAATCAAAGGTCAGAAACTATCTACCTGTAACAGATTCTGACATTGTTGAATCATTTCTAGATCCAGTTAGGCGTTCTATTCTTCTTGCTCTTCGAACTGGCATCATGAGCATTAAGAAAGAGAGTAGAGAAGACACCATAGAAAGAGAAGATGGCACTAAGATTACAACGATTGTAGTTGAAGAAAAAAAGGTTAACCGATTCTGGATGACAGTCCGAGAGATTGTCAAGCATATTAAAGATTTCATCCCTGAACTAGAGGTGTCCAAGTACAACTGCTATTATCACCTTCCAAAATTGCGAGAACAAGGACTTATTGAACAACATCCCGAACCTGAGTTTGATGATGAGGGAAATGAGATCTCTAGCAAGAGAGGAGTCTATTATCGTCGAACTGCAAAAGTCTTCATAGTGTCCAGTGCAAAAATGAGTGGAGAAACTGTAGAGTTATACATGAAGCTCTTCGAGAAGGGCTTTGAAGTAGGAATGACGAGCGCTGTACGTAACAGCCTAGAGGACCTCCTAGTCAAACAAGAGGTTTTGTTAGACGATGCTAGTGGGTATCTTGTTGCGCATCTCAAAGAGGTGGATGTGGATTCTACTGCTCTAAGCGACCTTCTGACTGGAATGGCATACATCTTTCTCTCTGACAATGAGGAGTTTTTGAAGATTCAGAGGGAACTTAAGAAAGCAGTCTTGACACCTTGTTGCGGATCAGATACTGACATGAAACTAGTCTGCTTATACTGTGGAGACCCTCTTGAGGCAGAAACCGTATTAATTAAGAAAATTGATGGCAAGAACCAGTCCTTTTGTGATGATGATTGCGCAGTCAGTTTCCAGAAAGGGCAAGTTTCAAAGTAGATGATTCATTCTTTCTATACAAAAGGGACCTTGAGTTAAAAAGGTGTAAATTCATATTCTGAAACGTACATAGTTCAGAATGCTAGAATTCATTGAAACTAGGACGTGCACGCATCATGATGGACCTCCACCGCAAGTTCAATACTGCACTGAAAGATACTGTAGACGAATGGAAGAAACGAGACGAAGTGCAAGGTATATTCACCTATGGCTCTGTTGTAAAGGGCACCGCAACTGCAAATTCTGATTTGGACTTAGTCATAATCTGGGATGGAGAAGAAGCACCAGCAAGACTGATGTCTGAACACATGGGTGTAGTTGTGGATATGGACTTCTTAACCCCTGCAAAAATCGAAGAAATCTTTGATGATAAGGAGGATCATGCATTTACTATTGCAAGTTTGATCAGTCGATTAAAGGGTGCACGTGTTGAGTTTGATAGAGATAGTGTCCTAAAGGGATGGGTAGAGAAGGCTGCAGACTATACATGGCCCGAAGTTACTATGAATAGGGTGAAGAGTGAGGCTCTAGAGAAGCTGGAGAAAGCAGAGGGATACCTAGCCCAAGATGACGTTGAGTCATCAGTCCATAGTATGAGAGGCGGTATTTTCGATCTTGCTCGAGTTATCATTATGCGTAACAATAGCTTCAATATCATCAAACCATCTGAGGTTCTCTCGGACGTTCGCATGTTGGATCCCATGATGTATCAACTTTTCCTTCGAACATTTCGACTCAAAGGATTTGGAGAAGGAAAGCTGCTTGAAATTCTGGCAGTTGTGAAAGACTGGTTGAAGAAGACTGTAGACAGATTCGAGAAGAGTGAGAATATAACTCCTGAATCACCTGTTGGTGTACACCTGACACAGGCACAGAGATACTACTATGGATCCCACACACTGACACTGAATGGTGAGTACGAGCTTGCAATCTTAGAGATGCGCAGGTCAATCACCATGATGGGACTGACCCTGTTGGCACTGGAAGGGAACCCTGTTGGCACTGGCGAATCAGTTACTGCAAAACTCCGTGAGTTCGAACCTACTTTCTACGAACAGGTAATGGTTGAATATGGTGCTTTAGATCTCATTCCAAAAGGAGTACTACGCGGGATTGGCGAAGCCAGATTTATGGCGGAGAGGCTCTAAAATCTAAATATAGGATTACATTGATTAGGCACGAGTCCCAAAATCGGTTAGAGTGACTCGAATGTCTGATATCCCTGTTGAGATACTCAAACTTCTCAGTGTGACATTGACACGTGAGAAGCAGGATGTACTTATTCCTGAACTCCATACGTATGTGGCTGCAACAAATTATGCAATAAAGACCATCTTCAAAAAACGCATACCCAGTAAAAAGAAAGCCCACGACCTTCTCCGTGACGAGATAGCAGAACGTTTCGTCTTTTCAGCAAAAGACGGACAACCAGGCAGTTCTGAGAGTTTCGGTCAACGGTTCAAATATAGTACAATTATGAAGTATGTACCAGAACGGGTGAAAGTCAAGACTGACCATGGTTTGAGGGAAATTCAATATAAACCAGAAGAGCTTCGCCAGAAATTTTCATGGATCCTTGCAGACCAATACGTCAATGATGTGTTAAAGACTGCAGCAGTTGAGGTTACAGGGTATAGAAAACTCATTAAGAATGTAGTAAGCATGCGAGGAAAAATCCCACATTTCAAAGCATACCAGATGATTGTATCCGGATTGCTCGTAGATGTAGGAGAAAAAGCTGTGAATTTGCTCACACTCTCCGGAGAAACTCTATCAATCCCATTTGACAAGAGAAGCAGAAATCGAGTGATAGAAACCCTTCGAAACATTGCAGAAAAGAAGAGAAAGTTTGACCGCGTGCGATTAACATGGAACAAGGAAGGTTTTCTGAATCTGGACATCAGACTGCCTAAGAACTAGTTGCAAATTCCCAAGATAGTAGAGAACCTGAGAAGTCAGTTGAGTATAATGCATTATTCTTTGGATTCCAAGTAAGGGCGGAAATACCTGTTCCAAGTTTGTGAGTGTGAATCTGTTTATCATCCTCTATACTCCAAATACGTAGGGTCCGATCCCAACTTCCGGAAGCTAAAAGGGTACCAGTAGGATTGATTGCCATGGCACTTACAATGTCGGTGTGTCCATCCAAATCAGTTCGGTTTCGTAAGTTCTCAAGAGAAACAGATCTAATGACACCATTGTGTAGTCCCAGATAGACTCGAGAGTCATCTGGTGAAAGTATCATAGATCGAATCCGTTCTTTCTGTCTTAGGACATTCTTCAAAACCTCATACGTACTAAGGTCCCAAAGCTTCACCGACCCATCCCAAGAAGCGGTCAATAGTCTTGTTCCATCAGATGTAAACGTGATGGCTGAGATATCCTTAGTGTGAGCTGGGACATTACGGATACACTTCATACTCTCTACAGAGAACACCTTCATCAGACCATCTCGGGTTCCTGCTACTCCTTTAGATGATTCTGAGTCAACTGCTAATGCTTTGATTTCAGTGCTGTGGCTAAGAACAGATTCTTTTTGGGAGCCCTGAGTACTGCTCCATGACCTCACAGTATTATCCCAACTTGCAGATAGGATCTGCGTACCTCCCTGAACGAATGCAAGAGCTGAGATGATGGACTGATGACCATCCATTGCACGAATTGGTTTTCCGGTCTTCGAGTTTAGAATGATGATTCGTGCATCAGTTGTCCCACAGACTATCCGATTACCTTTTGGGTTCACCGCCAGATCTGTCAGGGACGGAGGGCGCTTACCTGTGGGCCGGTACAGTATTTTTTTCTCCAAGACCTATCACCATGTATCTCACACTCTCTAGACACTTCTATGTTAAAAAGTATGTAACACCTATCTTCGCTTGAAAAAGACCAGAGCCACTATTGCAACGATAGCCAATGGTAATGCAATCGTTATAATCAAGGCAAAATCAATAGGAGGGTCTGTTGGAAATGGTGTTGTGGACACTGTTGATGCTGTAAGTTCGACAAGAAAGTACTCCACAACCCTACCTACAGCCTCAAGGCTCTCAGGACTACAGTTGTCAGGTGTATCCTGAAGAGTATGCCATGTCCATGGAAACGGGGTATGAATGAGGTCTACAGCTGGAATCCCAGCAGCGAGGAATGGACGGTGGTCATCGAGAATGGATGAGCCCGGTGTGTCTAGAAAGACATCGTCATGACCTAGGTCTGCTGCAATGCTCCACAATCTGTCTTGTAGACTATCTGTAGAGCTTGCTTCGCGCGGGATTCGAAGATTAACATCACCGATCATGTCAAGAAGAATCATAGCAGTGATGCTTTCACGTTTTGAAGATGTTAATTGGTCTACATAATGAGTTGATCCGACAATCCAATCCCAATCATCTATGTATCCTGAATCCTCTGCATCAAAGAAGACCATTTCAATTGAAGAACGGATCGCCTCGGGTAAGACCCGTGCTAGCTCAAGTAAAGCGGCAACACCACTTGCACCATCATTTGCTCCAAGTACGGGACGAGTTCTGTCTTCAGGATCAGATTCCTGATCAGCGTGAGGGCGAGTGTCATAATGTGCACCGAGGACCGTTATTGTAGAGTTTTGTACTGGCCAAGTTGCAATGATATTGACACAATCCACGCTTCGATAGGTAAAGTTCTGAAATGATACAGTCCATCCTTCCTGTACGAGGGTATTGAAGATGTACTCACGGCATTCTGAGAGGTTCTCTGATCCTGGAGGGCGAGGGCCAAAGTCACACTGGTCGGTCAGATAACTGAATGCGTTGTCACCATCAAATAGGGGCGAGTATGTCACCTGAAACGGAACCAATGTAATCGGGGCTATCAGCATCAATGATAGGATTAGAATGACCGTGCGCACTTTACTCACTACTGTCTGGTTGTTATTCAGACACACCTATGAACCTTTTCAGAAATCTCAAGCTAGCCTCGATTGAATGATGTGACGCAAAATGTTAGGCAGCTCTCTTGGCAGTTTTCTGAATACTGTTACAGGTATATCAGAATAGCCAATCTCTCCTCTTGCTACTGACGCCATGATATCAGATGCGAGTTTATGACCACTAATACGAGGAAGAAGATATTCTGTTAGAAATGTACCGTTTATTCCGGCCCATGTTGCCGTTGCAAAGTTCGATGCAAATTCATCATAGCATAATCGTTGATATTGCATCAAACTCTGCTCATCATAGATATTGCTCTTTAAACAGTTGTCAATCACACAGGCAGCATGATATCCTGATTTCATAGCATAGGCAATTCCCTCACCCAAAATTGGATCCACAAAACCAGCTGCATCCCCAATCAAGAGCCCTCGTGTTGTCACATTCTTACTCCTTAGACCATCACCGCCAAAGAAGTACGTGCGACGTTTTTG
>DAOWDY010000036.1 GCA_030638785.1 Candidatus Thorarchaeota archaeon | reverse complement strand
TCTGGAATTCTCTCGATTGTTGTCTCATCCCCAAGATTTCCTAATGCTTTCCGAATCTGCTCGTGGACATAGACTTCGTCTTGACCTGGTAGTAGACGTATGTCCACGTACAGAACAGCTTCGCCGGGAACGACATTGACCTTTGTTCCCCCTTTTGCTAGATTTGGAGAAATCGTCATCTGTGACAGGGCATGTAGGTATCTTGCCATCGCCATGTTGTCCTTACTTAACGAATCCAATACTTTGGGTAGGGTTGATGTATTGCTTGCAAGTTTCCTTACCAATCCTTTGACATCCAGATTTTGCAGAAGTGGTTTGATGAATTCAGTATTGCGCGGTGGTTGATATTCAGCTAACCTTTTGGTAGCATCTGCCATTTTGACAACTGCATTGTTACTTTTGAAAGGAGTACTTCCATGCCGCTCTTCTCCCTTGAATCGCAGTTGTGTCCAGGCCATTCCTTTCTCTCCGTACCAGAACGCTATTCGATTATCTCCAAGAGGCTCTCCTCCCTGTTCAGTAATCAGATAGTCAACCCTCACTTTCTCCGGATGGTTTTCGATCATCCATTTCGCACCATATGTTCCAGCTGCCTCCTCATCAGCTACGATCAGAAGCTTCAGAGTACCATTTGGTTTGAAACCCTCTTTATGTAGACGAGCAAAGACTACCGATTGACAAGCAACAAAGTACAACATATCCAGAGACCCTCTGCCCCAGATGCAATCGTCTTTCTCAATGCCTTCAAAGGGGGATACGGTCCAAGTACTTTCGTCTTCTACAGGTACCACATCCACATGAGAGGGTCCAAACATAAGACTTGGACCATTACTCGAACCCGTTATTTCAGCAAATAGATTTCCTCTCTCAGGAGCGGATTCAAAAATTTCATGGGCTATTCCATATGATTCAAGATATTTACTGATAACTCTGATATTCCTCATCTCTCCCCCGGGTGGATTGATGCACTTGTTCTGAATCATCTTAATCAGTAGATCTTTTGCTTCGTCCAGCATAGGCGTTCGCCATATTGAGCGTTTCTATCCAACTATAAAAATGAGCTACAGATTCTAGTTATACAGAGAAGGCAAAGCTGAGATTGTTTCCTATTTGGCAAGTGTAAAGAACCGAGCGCGTTCATCATCGTCCTCAATGACCACGAGGATTCCCCGCTGATGTAGGGAGTTGACCCTCTCTCTAACAATTCTTCTTGAAGCTGTTCCTCTCTCTGCTCTAATGGAAGCAGTGATCTGGCTTATGTTGAGTGGTTGAGAGCCATCGAGGATCTTTACGATGAGCCAAGAGATCTGGTCCTTCTTGAGGTCGCCAAACCTTGACTCGAGTCTCTCTGCTTTGGTGAATTTTGACATGAGCTTGACCATGCCATCGTAGAACTCGAAACCCTCACGGATTACCTTGGCAGATTCACTGACCTCTTCGATTCCGGGTCCAATTCTCTCAATCAGGGTTTCGACTCTCTGAATTCTCCTTGATATCTCCTCTAACCTGTCCTGAACCTCATCAAGTGTGAGTTCAGGTTTATCTTCTGTTTTGGCATCTGCCGCAGGTTTCGGAGTCAATGTTGTCGCCACTTTCTGAATATCCTGAGATATGATAAATGTGATGTAGTGAGCCACCTACGCCAAAGGGTTTTATCAAGGGAAGATTGACATGTAGAAGGAGCTCTGACCCTTGTCAGCAGTAGAATCTGATGAAAACAATGGCGAGAAAGTAACCGCTCTACGGGATATCTTTCACTTTAATCATTTCAAATCATTCTATCGACTCTATGTTCCAATTGCCATCATCATTGGCATTGTAGCAGGGCTGGCAATGGTTCTTTTCCAATGGCTGATTATTGGTTTTACAAATGCACTATCTACACTTCCTCTATATGTTGCTCCCATCCTCGGTGGCATCTTCTCCGGATTTATGATTTACATAGGGCGGAGAGAGGTTCAGGGGAGTGGAATTTCAACTGCAATAGAGATGACTCATGAACCCTACAGTCTAGATAGAGGTACAGCATTCACGAAATTACTAACAACTTCGATCTCAATAGGTTCAGGAAACCCTGTAGGACGAGAAGGACCTGCAGTTTTGATTGGTGCATCGATCGGGACTTCCATTGGTCGGCGCTTAGGTTTCCATGAGGACTCCCACCTACGAGTCTTCTTAATGATGGGTTCTGCCGCTGCTACTGCAGGAATTTACAAGGCACCATTAGGAGGGGCTCTCTTTGCTACAGAGGCTCCATATAGAAGAGACGCTCGACTAGGTTATTTTATACCTACAGTGATAGCCGCATTAACTTCATACATCGTTTACGCAAGTGTGATGGGGATTGATCCAATCCTTCAATTTGGTGCTGGATTTACATTGACTCTTGAAGTTCTTCCCTTGCTTATCGTTCTTGGTGCAATAGCTGGTGGCACCTCTATTCTGTTCGCAGTTGTACTGATGGTAATACGGAATTTTTTCACCCTGAAGCTACCAAATTGGTTTGATCCTATAGCTGGATCTGCGTTAGCCTGTATTGCGATATTCATAACAGGCATTGCAGTTGATCCCTCTCTCACTATTGCTGGAATGGGTTACGAGGTGATCAATAGCCTTGCAAACTCTACAGTCCCAATTACCATTCTGTTCATGCTTCTTATTGGCAAGCTGTTTGCCTCATCATTTGTAGTAGCAGGAAGAGTGTCTGGTGGAGTTCTAGCATCCTCTCTCTTTGTCGGAGCCATGCTTGGTGCAATCTTTGGAGAGATGTTCTATCCTGATGCGGTTGGGGCATTCATAGTCTTAGGGATGGGTTCAGTACTTGCAGCAACAACAAACACTCCTGTTGCAACAACCATAATGATGCTTGAGATGAGTCATTCTTTTGACCTGATTATTCCCTTGGCACTGTGCATCTCAGTTGCGTATCTTGTAAGTGGAGGGACTTCTCTCTATGAAGGACAGAAGGTCAGTAGAGATGATGAAGACGAAGATTACTACAAGCTAGCTGAGGAGAAACCTGACCCAGAACATCGATTAACCCTTGATGGGTTAGATGGGAATCCATCTGATCCCAAGAATACAATGGACGAGGATTTAGCTGTCGATTCAGACGACACTTCTGAGAGTAGTTAACTTAATCAACTTTCGAAGAATATATTCTAGTTAGGTTGACTTGATTCAATAATGTCAGGGCCGCCAATGCAATTAGGAGAGATTGTGATGAAACAGATTCTAAGCGTGCTTCTTGTGTTTCTACTGATTACTCCAGTGTTTCTAGTTGTAACGCCTCAATTAGTGAAAGAGGACCGCATTCTTGCTAAAGACCCCTTCCCTGATTTTAATGCGTTAGAGCAGGAATTTGGTGACACCATTCCAATGGTTGTAAGCTTTGATTTTGAGATTGATGAAAGCAAACTTCGGATATTAGACGAAATTGGGATTGCGTTCAGCCTAGGTTCTCCTGATGCAAGCAGGATTGGTTCCTACTATCTGATTCAAGGGAACGTGGATGCTTTGGAGTCATTATCCAATCTCATTCCGGTAGAGTTTCTTGGTCCGCAAACAAAGGCAGATCATTCCTACGCGGCAAGAGATGTTTCAATACCAGAAATCAATGCTTCTCTTGTCTGGCAGACTCTTGATGATCTTGGACGAAATGTGACTGGAGAAGGAATCCTCATTGCTGATCTTGATTCAGGCGTTGATTGGACGCACCCTGACTTATGGTTTGCCAACGGATCATCCTATTCATGGATTGATAGTGTAGTCGATTTTGCACCAACAAACGGAAGTGACTTCATAGATCTGGATAGTAGCAGTACTGGAACCCCCAATGAAACGCTATACTATCTTGATTTCGATGGCAGCAGCACGTTCAATGTATCTACTGAATGGATTTGGGCAGATAATGTATCATTGAATGGAGTACCTAATATTGGAGAACCATTCTTTGTCGTGAACGACACAAATCACGATGATCTCCTTAATACAGGGGAGAATCTGATAATGCTGAACAAACCAAAGACACGGTATATCGTGGAGAAGGTAGCATCAACTCTCCAAGTATGGGATCGGAACACGAATCTCACAGCAAGCACTCATGAAGATACTGATGGACATGGAACTGCAGTATCTGGAATTCTTTTGGGAGGCCAAGTTGGTTATAGGAAATATGTGGGTGCAGCACCTGATGCAGAACTCATGATGATCAAGGTACTCGGACCAACTACAACTTCACTAACAATTGAAGAAGGTCTTACCTATGCATACAATCAAGGTGCAGATGTCATCTTGATTGAGATTGGTTCCTGGACGTATCATTTCCTAGATGGCAGTTCAGTAGCAGAAACTCTGATTGATACCATTGTTGCAGACGGTATCCCTGTAATTGCGCCTAGTGGGAACTTAGGAGGCAAAGACAAACACGCTCTCTTTTCTGCGACAGTCGATACACCTTATACAGTAGATTTCAGTATCCCGCCTGTAGGAGGACCTCCAACTGAAGGAGAGTTTATAGACTATGATATTGAAGAAGTCTACATCACAGTACTCTCAGTCAACACAACTGATTTTGCAGCATGCAACTTCAGTGTGATTATGAATATGGGCGGTCCGCTAATCACTATCTACCTCCATCCCGGTGTAGGAATGTGGAATTGGTTCTTCGAGCCTGTTGTCTTTGGAGGTGGTTTCTCAGTCCGTGCTGATTCGTTCATTGCATCATCATCTAGGGGAACGAATATGCTTGCGATTCGACTGACTGGTACTTTGCCTTTAACTCCTAGTCCACCATGGCATTCAATTAATGTGACTGCCCCCCAAGAAACTGTGTTCCATGCCTATATTTCTGATGACCAAAGTTCTTGGACTGGGGGATGTATCTGGAAGACTGATATTTCAGATAACTATGAAATCACGTGGCCCTCGACTGCAGATTCTGCATTGAGTGTTGGAAGCTACCGTACCCGTGATTTGCTTCATTCAGCTTGGACAGGTACGGATACCCTTCATGACCTTGCGGGATTCTCATCCAGGGGGCCAAGAATTGATGGGACTCTGAAACTTGGTGTAACTGCACCAGGTGGATATGATATCATCTCAATCTACTCCAATGCATCCCTCTGGGAAGACTGGTATAACAATTATGGGGCATTTCCGTTTAATGCATCATTTGGGTCCTACCAATTCTTTAGTGGAACAAGTGCTTCTGGGCCTCATGTCGCAGGCACTGCAGCTCTCATGCTCCAAGCGAATTCCTCATGTGGTTCAGACGTAGCTATAATGATACAGTCCACCGCACTAAGTGATACATTCACTTCATCCACACCTAATTCTGAATGGGGTTGGGGTAAGCTTGATACCTTAGGAGCTGTTCTGCTGGCTAACCCAGCAATTGACGCAGTTCCCCCAGAAATAGGCATCCCCACCACAAATCCAGCAACTCCTGATAATTCAACACCTACAACAATCGATGTTGTAGCATCCGATTGGATTGATATTAGTACAGTTATCATGGAGTACTACAATGGAACAGCATGGACGAACGTTACTATGTCGGATATGGGTTCATACTACTCAGCCGACATACCTATGCTACCTTTCGGCACTAATGTTATTTTCAGATTCCATGCGAATGACACGAATGGGAATTCAGCAACGAGTCCTGATTACTCCTTCACCGTTCAGGCTTCTACTACGACCACTACGACTACAACTACAACTACGACTACAACTACTACTACAACGGGGACTACCACAACTGGGACATCAGAACCAACAACTACCCCTGAGGATGGAGAGTCTGACTACATCACACTCGCAATAATGCTTGGAATTGTGCTCGCAGTCTTAGTAATTGGATGTATGATTTCACGAAGAAGAGACCGATGATAGGTGATGAATCTTTGGA
>DAOWDY010000182.1 GCA_030638785.1 Candidatus Thorarchaeota archaeon | reverse complement strand
CGGTGTGTTATCCGACCAAGGGTATACAATCGGGTCAGATATGAAGACTGCCTCATTCTCTAACGAATTAGTTTCTGTAGGAATCGCTGTTGGTTCAAAGGGAAGTTTGTTAGGCAAAGCCTTTGTTGGTCTATTGACAACTCCCAAAATCGGCCATGAGGCACTAACAGTAATTCTAGAACCAAATCTGCCCGTTCGTCCAAGTAGTCTAATGCTACCGGTTAAACAAATTATGTCAATGCGTCAGGCATCTTTCTTCTATGGTCCTGTACAATCTGGTACAGCTAGAGCATTTGCACATCTAATCGGAAAGGGACTGATACCTGAGGACTCCGTCGAAAATGAAGTTACAATACTTGCTCTTGATATAGATCTTAATTCTCGAAACCGAAGAGAGATTACCTATTCCACAGAGCAGGCAGTGTTGGGCGCACTGCAGAAGATATGGAGGTAGTGAAGATGAGTGAAACATTCAGATTCAAGGGAGTCTTTCCCGCACTTGTGACCCCTCTCAATGAAGATGGCGTTGATGAGGAGAAATTTCGAGCGTTAATTGATTACGTGATAAAGACTGGGGCCACTGGAATTGTTCCCTGTGGAACTACTGGTGAGTTCACCAGCATGACTTTTGATGAAAAGGTGGAGGCCATTCGTATCGCATGCGATGCAACCAAGGGTCGAGTTCCTGTTCTTGCAGGAACAGGTGCACCATATACCGCTGATGCAGTCAAACTTACACGAAGGGCTGCTGAATTCGGAGCAGAAGCTGCTCTTGTTGTTACGCCGTATTTCTTGAAGCCCTCAAACAAGGAGGTATTCGAGCATTTCGAGCGAGTAGCAAATAATTCTGACATTCCCATTTTCGTATATAATATTCCTCAAGTCACTGGTGTTCCATTGCATTGGACTGTTATTGATGGACTTCGTGAAATTGATGGAATCATTGGTTTGAAAGATTCTAGTGGGAACCTAGTAAACCTAACAACTATCTTGGTTCGAAGACCTGAAGAATTCCAAGTCGTTGTTGGTCATGATGAAGTCGCCCTCCCTGCACTCGCATCTGGTTGTGATGGTGCTATCCTAGCAAGCGCAAATATCTTCCCTGATAGATACATCAAGATGCAGTCCGCTCTTGCAGGTGGTGATCTCAAAGAAGCACTCATCATTCAACGGAGTATCCAGAGGACCGTGCGGATAATCGTCAACAAAGGCGGTGGGCTGGCAGTCAAAGCTGCTCTGAATATGATGGGCATTGATGTTGGAAAAGCAAGAGCCCCACTACTCGAAGGGGACTCTCTCTCATTCGAAGATATTGACGAACTTCGTACATGTCTGGAAGACCTGCAGCTGATACCCCGAGGAACCGTGACTTTCAAAATGGGTGATCGGGCAATAGTTGCTGAGTCTTATCCAAAAGCAGTAGGTCTAGTACCTGATACGGTAGATGATCTAACCCTATTACATGGTGAATCCCTTTGTGGCGGTGGACAGGAAGTCGCACATGTTGATCTCGTGATGGGAATTCGTGATGGTCCGCTTAGTGTTTCAATTGAAAACTCAGGTAAGCTACGCAAAGGGTATCACTCTTCTGATATCATCAAAGACCTTGAGCCAGTAACTGTCTTTGCTCCAACAGTAACCATTACTCAAGAACATCACAAGAAAATGGTCTATGAAACAGCTCAACGTGCAGTTGCTGATGCTGTGAAACGTAGTGTGACAGATGGGATTATCCCAGATGAGCTTGTGCCTGATCTAATAATCGCAGCCAATGTCTTTGTTCATCCCGATGCAGTAAATGCAAAGAGGGTTCACATCAACAATTTCAGGGCTGTTCGCCATGCTATTCGGCGCGCAATTGAAGGCCGTCAGAGTGTCGAAGAGATTCACAAAAGAAAGGATTCAGCAAGGCATCCCTTTGCTTACAATCCGTGATGCTCAGCGGGAGCAGATTGCTCCCTCTTCCTTCTTTGCTGTTCCATACATGGTTGGCCGTTTGTTAAGATGAATAGTATACATATAGCGTAGATATTACATTGATTACGGGAAATGAGATTTTGCAAAATTACCCCTCTCGAAACGGCTTCTAGATTGATAATACTGCATTCTTACGGGTTTGACTGTCTACTTTTCCTATATATAGCAGAAACGGGTTAAGTAGAACAAGTCTAGCATCCCATTCAGGTTGCCGCGCCCGCCACCGCATCCGTTGGAGATATAGAACTATGGCTGAAACCTGCGAAATTTCCTTGAAGTCGCTACCCTCGCGTAGTCTTAGGAAACAGGTTAAAGGATTTCTGAGAGGGGAGGAAGTATCAGTCAGAGACATTTCCGGTCAGATCTACTCGGTGGATCTGAAAAGGAATAAGCTGGTTCTGATACCTGAAGAATTTTTGGGCTCACAAAATACTGACGGGGAACGTGGGCACCTTTCACATTACACGGCATAAGGGAATAGGGTTTCAGCCGCCCTTCGTTTTTTCAAAATGAGTGGCATGTCTCAGCTGCTCACCGGCTCTTCATCGCAGCAAGCTCAGACAGGGGTAACTGCTTCATCGACAGCCATGTT
>DAOWDY010000207.1 GCA_030638785.1 Candidatus Thorarchaeota archaeon | reverse complement strand
CATTGACAAACATCTCAAGCATCGGACCTTCCTTGGGGTAAGCTACAGGTGCAACTGTTCGATCACCATTCTTGAAACTGACAGAGAGGTTCCTCTCTGAGCACACAATCAGGGCCGCCTTCACAGCTTCACGTGTCCAGCAGGTGACCTCAAGAGTACCCTCTTTGATCGAGGCTGCTAGGATGTCTGCAAAAAGGTGGTAGTCGTCGAGCGTTAAAGTACGGGCTATCTGGTCGACAATGGCTGATCGTCGCTCCTCATCTGCCTCCTCCCACTCAATGAAGAGCATACTAGCTCTATCATTCCCTTCTCCCATTGGTCCTTTCCTTCTTGTGCTTACACTTGTAAGAAAATAGAAGGATTTGAATCCTGCGCATGATTTAGTTAGACTTTTCAGTGTAAATTCCCTAATGTAAGAGTTTCATCCAAATGGAGGTCACATCATTGGTGGACACAATTGTCTTAGTCAAGGTGAAAGTCGGAGCTTCTGAAAGAGTAGCTAAAGCTTTAGAGAAACTTGTAGAAGTCGAAAAAGTACTCATCGTAACTGGTCCCTACGATGTAGTCGGTCTTGCTGATATTCCCAAAAAGAAGGATTTCAGACGTTTTGTGAATACCGTTCATGAAATTGACGGCATCACTAGTACTGAAACCTGCATGGGAATTTAGGTAAACATTGGGAGAAGATTAGAAAAAGGAGATGAGCATTCAGCTCATCTTCTAATATCGTCACGTAATCGTGAAGCTGAGAATTCGTGGATTCTCTCCTTTGCCTCTTCTCGTTTCTCCTGATGTTTCTCAAGAAAGTCAATCACTCGAGGAGCCAGAATCTGCTTACATTCTCCACAGAGTATCTCTCCAGATCTGCACTTCTGCTCAATATCTGCAAGTTCCTTATCGTCTGGCATAAAGAGCATATCATAGTACATGAAGACTGAGCAGATATCTGGATTAGCTCCCAACTTTCGTTGCTCTTCTGCAGTTTCCCTTCCGCCTGTGAAAGCAGCCATTACTTTCTTTCGAGCTACCTTGGTCGTATCCGTTGTGTAGAGTGCAGACATTGGACTCGAAGATGACATCTTGCCACCTTCCTGCAACCCCGGAAGGAACTTGTTCTGGATTGAAGCTGGTTTGTAGTATCCGAGTTTCTCTGCTACGTCACGAGTGACTCTCCAGTGTGGGTCTTGATCTATAGCACATGGAATGATACAGGGAGTTTTCTCTCCATATATCCACGAGTGGAGGAATGCTGGGACTGCTTGCATCGACGGGTAGAAGATACCTCCGATGTTCATGCTGTTCTCGAACCCAAACACTGCTTTTGCCGTTGAGAATGTGATCTTCTTAGCAACCTGAACTGCAAGCTCATACAATAGATCAATGTGCTCGATGTCATTAATGATGAAGGTATTCTCAGGTTCTACACCGGTAGCGATGACATCCAGTGTATTTTCATACGTATGTTTCTTGACCTCATCGTAGGAGAGATCTTGTTCAAACCAGAATTTCTCATCATTAGTGAGCTGGAAGTATAGGCGCGTATCAAACTTCTCCTGCCACCATTTAGTGAATATCCATGGAACTAGATGACCGATGTGGACATTGCCACTTGGACCTCTGCCAGTGTAGATTACGAATTTGTTTCCTTTTTCATATTCGTCGAGAACCCAGTCAAGGTCTCTATGAGAGAAGAATAGCTCACGCTCCAGCATGACATGTTTCTCTCCAGTGATCTTGTAGATCCTCTTCAGGAGTTTCTCATCGATTCTCTGAGTGCCAAACTCTTCGATGAGTCTATCATAGTCGAGTTTGCCCCGAACTTCCCAAGGCGTAACGACCATTTCCTCATTGTCTTTGGACATTGGATGTTCCTCTATTCACGGGGTGGTCTTGGAGGTCAAGATTTGGAATCCAATTAAGCGTGATGGTCGAATTTTGCAATCCTTATATGCTTTGAATTCAACGGATACATGTTTCAAGAGGCGCACCACTAAATCAATAGTGGAAGAAGGAGGAGTTTTCATGAGAATATCTAAGATAGCAGTATTGCTAGCAACAATTCTAATTTTGCAATCAGTGGTCTTTACCACTCAAAATCACGTAGTTACACAATCCATAGAACCCCTTGAGATTCAACTTGAGCTAGCTTATACACCACATTCTGCAATGAATATTTCATCCAATGCTGATTTCGCAGCGAATAGTTGGAACGGGTCTGGCACTGCAGGTGACCCTTATTCAATTTCAGGATTATCGTTTGATACATCTTATCCAGTTAGAATTGAAAATACAACTGCATATTTCTCTATTGAGAACTGCTACTTTACCTCAGGAAGCATATATGATGGTACTGCAATTACAATGGAAAATGTAACTAATGGGAATGTTCAGTCATGCGAATTTGAGGCATTATATACCTCTATAGTTGTGTACCGTTGCAATGATACCACAATTCAAACAAATACAATGCGAAATGTATCGGAAGGCATACACTGTTTCTTAACTTATAGATTGGAAATAGTATCAAATCAAGTAGAGAATGTAACTAGGGGGATATCTCTTTCTTTTGTATTCGATTCTTCAATCACTTCAAATATTGTACATGATTGTACATGGTTTGGTGTGGAATTAGGAGGTTGGGGTACAGGTTCTATATTTTCAGATAATGAAATCTACAATGTAATTGATGTATGGGGAGGGTTTGGCGCCCTATCTATTGCGGGTGATGGATGGCTTATCTTGAATAATGTCATTCACGATTCACCAAGAGGAATTTCATCGGATTTTTGGCAAGCAGAGTCATGTAATATCACCGGAAACGAAATTTCAGATTGTTCTCAAGGCATATATTTTGGTTATGTTGAAGATATGATTATCCTTGATAACGATATTACGAATTCCAGCTTTGGTATCATATTGTGGGAGTCCGATAATGTTGAGATCCAATCGAATGTGATTGACTCTAATTATGAAGGAATTTCAATCCGGGATAGTCTTCATATGACCATAACAGATAACCAACTTTCCTTTGGGGGTCTTGAAATAGATGGAAATTCACCATCGCACTTTAGACATGAGGTGACTGGGAACACAGTTGAAGGAGAGCCCATTGGTTTTCTCATTGATGAGGAAGATCTTGAGATTTCTGATGCTCAATATGGACAGCTCTTTGTAATCAATTGTACTCGAGTAACAATTGAAAATCAGAATCTTGAAAACGGTGCAATTGGAATCACCTTGGTATTTTCTACCGAGTGTGAAGTGAGTAATTCAGTTATTTCAAACAACAGTATGGGTGGAGTTTCAATGTATTACACCGAAGACTGTATGGTATCGGATTGTAGTATTTTCCAAAATGGTTACACATTCTACGCAAGAGGTGGTATTTCACTTTATTCGTCGAACGGGACCAGTATTGTCAACAATATGATTTACATGAACAATGGTTCTGGAATTGATTTACATTCATCCACCTTTTCGTACATATACAACAACTTGGTTACTAACAACTCACGCATGGGAATAGAATTGAGCCCTGGTTCTAATGACAATCTGATATATGGGAATGCTATTGGATGGAATGAATATAGAAATGCTGAGGATGCTGGTATATACAATTCCTGGGACGACGGCATTTCATTAGGTAACTGGTGGAGCAACTACAACAGCACAGATTCAGATGTATATGAAATTGAAGGAAGATCAAACAGTCAGGATAACTATCCACAGGAATATCATACTTGGTCAATGGTGCTACCTCTACAATCAGGACAGATTGGAGTGGAGATTCTCATTATCTCTGGGCTAGCTGTTGTAGCTATACTTGTTGTAATCCTTGTCGTAATGAAGAAAAAACAAATCCTATAGGACATAGATTGTAGTAGGGAGGAAAGGAAAATGCGTTTCATTTCTCACGTAGCATTGACACTAGTGATGATCATAACTTGCTCATTACTGGTGTCTTCTGTAAGTGCTATACCTTCTCATCAGGGGTTTAAGGTACTTCAAGATTCATATGAAACGCATCTCCCACTTATTATCACTGACGATTCAGATTTTGTTACATATGGTTTTGAAGGAGAGGGAACGCCAGATAACCCATTCATTCTTGAAGGGATTATCATATCGCACTCTTCGACCTGCATCGAAATTGAAGATATTGATTCACATTTCATTATTAGGAACTGCTGGTTTGAAACAGGTGACTATGGAACAGCTCTCTCATTTCGATTTGTACAGAATGCGGTAATATCGAATTGCTGGATAGTTGATGGAGATACCGGAATCGAAATTTGGAATTCCGTGAATGTGACTATCTCGAATAATCACATTGTCTCTACAAATCAGGGGTTACGATCTTCCTCATGCTACAATTCTAGTTACATGCAAAATGATATTGTCGCCAACAATTACGGAATGGAAGTTGATAATGCTCATTACTCAACTATTTCTGAGAATCGAATTTATTCAAACTCACGAGAAGGGCTAGTACTATCATATGGATCATATAACAATACGATTACTGATAACATCCTTGGATGGAATGATCCTCAGATGGCTCTTTTTGGAGAAGCAAATGCAATTGATAGAGGGGAGTCGAATTTCTGGTCAGGAAACCATTATTCGGATTATACAGGCTTCGGAGATTACTCCATAGATGGTGAAGCAAATGCAACTGATGAGTTTCCCGTTCAATTACAAGATAGAGATGAACCCGCTCTACTTAATCAGGAAGCTATCACCCTATTTCATAACTCACCATTATTCAATCTGACATTCGTTGAGGATTATCCTTTGACTTATGAAATATACATTGATGAGGAGAGAATTGATGACGGATACTATATTGAGAGGACGATTGACATTGATCTGAATGGTTTTGACATAGGTACCTACAATGTCACAATCGCACTTCAAGATGGAGCTGGTAATGAAGCAACATTTGTATTGGAAGTACAGATACTGCGAGATATTCCCGCTTCTGATATTTTTTCGATACTATTGACTGGTGTAGGAATTAGCGTGATTCTTGTTGTGGTAGTAATATGGGAAAAAATTCTTCGGCCTCGTCGAAGCTCATAACCCACCTTTTTTGTACAAAGAGTTACTTCCCAGGGAGTCACGACCATTTCCTCGTTGTCTTTAGACATTGGATGTTCCTCAAATCACGTGGTGGCCTCGCAGGTCAAGAGGTGAAATACAATTAAGCATGATGGTTTTTTGATGTTGTGAAAGATTATATCCTTTCAAATCAGAACATAGGTATCGGGTTAGCGTTGGTCGATGACCAATGATAGGGGAAAAGTTTCGATGAGAAGATTTGTTGTCTTAGCAATGTCTATACTATTCATTGCAATGTTATCTTCACCAGCAACACCAATTGTTACTGCTGAGGAGATTGGAGTGAATAACGATGAGGTGCCAATCGAATATCAAGTGGCGCAGAGCTATACACCAATGGCTCCAATGAATATCACATCCAATGCGGATTTTGTTTCGCATGGATGGAATGGGAGTGGAACACAAGTAGACCCATATCAGATTGAGAACGTGGAAATAACTTCAGAGAATTATGCGCTTCTAATTGCAAATACGACAGCTCATTTTGCGGTTCGATATTGTAGTATCAGAGGTACTTTGCAACATTGGGGATGGGGTATGCTATTGGACAATGTCACAAATGGAGAGGTCTCCAATTGCGAATTCACCTCCCTAGATGATGCGATATATATCGACTTTTGTCAGAACACGAGTTTTTCTGATAACACAATTCGGAATTGTTCAACAGCGATCGGTGTAAGCCGCGCATCACATCTAGATATCCTAAGGAATACAATAAGCAATTGTTCACATGGCGGGTATTTCATGCAGATGACAGATTCCGTCATCGCAGAAAACACAGTTTTCGATATGGTCTTTCGCGGATTCTCATTCTATTTTCACGGGAATGGTACGATAGTTTCAGATAACACCTTCCATGATATCAGCACAGAGATGATGTTTGATCCAGCTATTGACATCAGTTTTGCGCAGTTTTGGAATATCGAACACAATACAATCTTCGATTGCTACCGAGGAATTTATTCTATGTGGGATACTACACACTGCGTTATCAGTTCAAATAACCTAACAGACAACAATGTTGGCATAGAGATTTCTCTGGCTAGCGATATCGAAATTTCTCACAATACAATAACTGGAGGGTTTAGGGGAATCTCAGTGTACCAAAGCGAGAACATCGAGATTGATGATAACACAGTCGATTTGACAATGCATAGAGGAGTTTCTATTTCTTGGTCAATGAATTGCATAGTGACATCAAATCATATCAATACACATGGACTCTATATTGAGGGATTTACCCCTTCTCAGTATTTGCATACAGTAACAAACAACTTGAATGCTGATGGAAAAAGAATAGGTTACTTCATCGGATTGGAGAATGAAACAGTAAGTGGAATCGTCTACTTCCAAATGTATTTGGTAAATTGCAGAGGAGTAATAGTAGAGAATGGTCTCTTCAGTGATTCTACTACAGGAGTTGTCTTTGCGTTCTCTGACAGCTGTACAATTCAACAGAGTAGCGTATCTGACAACTCACAAAATGGGATTGAGTTCATCTATACAACGAACTGTGGTATTACTGGTTGTGGAATCATAGATAATGGAAACTACTGGGGTTCCTTTGGAATCAGATTAGTATTCACAAACAACACAAGAATTACTAGGAATATGATCTATGGGAATAACGGAACGGGAATTGCTTTCACAATGGGTAGTTCCAGTTATTGTTTCATTTACAACAATCTCATTTCAAACAACACTGCTTATGGAATCGAGATAGAAGGTGGTAGTACCTACAACACGATATATGGCAATGCAATTGGGTGGAATGATGAAGCCAATGCATATGATCGGGGCAGCAACAACAATTGGGATGACGGAGAAAGCTTAGGAAACTGGTGGAGTAACTACAACGGAACAGGAGTATACGAGATTGAAGGCTCTGCAAATTCGGTGGATAAATTCCCGAATCAGTACGAAACATGGACAGCCAGACTTCCAATCGAAGACGCTGATATCACGGGTCTTGGGATTATCCTCATATCAGCTGGAGCAGTAGGATTGGTCATTGTAATCGTGCTATTCATACTCCGAAGAAGAAACGCAATCTAACAGAAAGGAGAAACGAGGGAGTAAAGAAATGAAGGTTCTAACAATCGTCTTGATTCTTGTCTTATTCTCAATCCCTCTGACTCCTATTTCGAAAGCGAACTTCGTAGAACAACCTACTACCGAGTATATTCATGACAATCAATATTCTGTTCACCTACCGATCATCATAACAGACGAGGCGGATTTTTCCCTTCTTGGATTTCCTGGGACCGGAACATCATCCGATCCTTATGTTATTGAAGGGTTTAACATCTCGGGAGCAGGAAGCTGCATCTCCATAGCTCAGACCTCAGTATTTTTCGTGATAAGGGATTGTTATCTCAATGGCATGGGATATGGTACATGTGTAAGTCTTGAAGATGTTGAGCATGGACAGATTGAGAATTGCATTATTGATGGCGGTACTTATGGTATCTTTCTTTCGCGATGTGAAGGGACACGAATTGAGAACAACATCGTCTTTGGAGCTAATGAGCAAGGGATTCAAGCCCAACTTGGAGGTTTCATAAACATTGTAGAGAACATGATCTTTGCAAATGAAAGAGGAATCTATGTGAACGGAGCGGATAACTCTTCTATCTTGAACAACAGAGTTTATTCTAATACAAGATTAGGAATAGAAATTGCACAACACACTGAATTCAACGAGATCTACCAGAATTCCATTGGGTGGAATGTAGGTTATCTAAGCTTTATTGAAGAGATAAATGCAGAGGATAATGGAGAGAACAATACGTGGTATGAAAATCGCTGGAGTGACTATCTACCTCCAGATCTCTATTTCATACCAGGGGATGCTAATGCAATTGATAGTCGACCTTCGAGGCTGAGTGATTCTATTGAACCTGTTATCTCTGCTCCTGTTATAGAACCAGTAGTCCAGGGAAATGAAACTGCAATCCTGAAGTGGACAATAGTTGAAGAATTCCCCTTCTCTTATGAGCTGTATCAGAATGGAGAAAGAGTTGACCATGGATACCTCACGAAGAACAGTGTTACAAGAGCTCTTGGATCCCTTCCTATTGGAGAGTATAACTTCACAATCTGGGTTAGTGATGGTTTTGGGAATGTTGAAACGCTTCAACAGATAGTGAAGATTATTCCCGCATCGGATACTAGTTCGATTCTATTAGCGGGTATAGGAATTAGCGTGATTCTTGTTGTGGTAGTAATATGGGAAAAAATTCTTCGGCCTCGTCGAAGCTCATAACCCACCTTTTTTGTACAAAGAGTTACTTCCCAGGGAGTCACGACCATTTCCTCATTGACATTAGACATTGGATATTCCCCTAGTTTCGTGGTGGCTTCGCAGGTCAAGAATTGAAATTCAATTAAGCGTGACGTCAAAATCAGTCAGACTTAAGGATTATATTCTTATAATTCCAAAGTCAGCTATCGTGTAATTGTTGGTTTTCAATCATCGAAGGTGGATTGCAGATAAACTGAACGCGAAAAAATAGAGGTGAATGTGTAACGAGAATCATCCCTTTCGTCATGGTTCTTATCCTCTTTATCTTCCCTTTTGTATCCCTAACAGCTCACCCATTGAGTTTTGAGGATTCAAATATCTTAGATATTCACAGCAATGAGTATATCGATCACATTCCAATCATTATTGTAGATAACACTGATTTTTCTCGACTAGGATTTCCTGGTTCCGGTACCTCTTCAAATCCATTTTTGATTGAAGGCTTTAATATCACAAACGAAGGAATCTGTATCTCTATAACTGAAACCTCACTCTATTTCGTGATTAAAAATTGTTATCTCAAGGGATTGGCATCAAATGCAGTGGTCTCTATTGAGGACGTGCATTTTGGTCGTATCGAGAGTAACATAATTGAAGGTGGTAGTGTAGGACTTCACATCAATGCTTCCAAAGAAGTAGGTGTTATGTATAATATGATAGCGGGAGCTGGTGATATCGGAATTCATGCAGTTCTTGGTCAATATCTAGACATCACAGGAAACAATGTCTTCGCAAATGAGATAGGCATTAGATTTAGCGGAACAGAACACTCATCAATCGTAAGAAATCGAGTTTATTCAAATTCTCAAACAGGAATTGAATTCGAATATGAAACTATTTTCAACGATGTGTTTCGGAACTCTATCGGGTGGAATGTAGGCCCACTAAGTTTGTCGGGGGAGAGAAATGCGGAGGATGATGGACAAAGCAATACGTGGAATGACAACAGCTGGAGTAATTATCGCATGCAATTTGGATCCGTACAGATTCCCGGAGATGCACTTTCACAGGACAGTTATCCAGCTTCGCTCATTGATTTTACAAGACCAGTCATCACATCCCCTGTGGGAAGCCCTGTAGTTCAGGGAGATGAAACTGCTTCCCTAAATTGGACGATAGTTGAAGAGTTCCCATTCTCATATGAGGTATATCAGGATGGAGAAATTGTAGAGGTTGGATACCTCACAATGGATATCATTACAAGACCTCTTGAGTCCCTTCCTATTGGAGACTACAACTTCACATTATTGATCAGAGAAGGGGTCGGGATTATCAATACCCATGAACAGATTGTGAGGGTAGTCTACTCAACCAATCAAGATACAGTGTTGTCAGCTATTGGGGGAATCAGTTTGATTGTTATTGTAATAGTAATCTGGGAAAAAAAGATACGACATCAACGAAGCTAGCTAAATCAGGGCAAATTGTACCAAGAGTTACCCTAAAAAGGGGATTATTCGAGCCCTCACAGCAGCATAATTTCCGTTGGTGAAGGAATCATGCAAATTGAAGATTACGAGTTCGAAGAGGAAAAGACTCTTTCGAACCTTGCAGACCTTCTTGAAGAGATTGCACGTCAGCTTCGTAATGGTGAGAACCTCGAGCTGCCAATGCCTAGTCGAAGAGAAGGCGTAATACAAGTCCCTATTGGGGAACCTGTTGAAACAGGAATTGAAGTTAGTATCCGGAAACATTTTGTTCATATCAAACTCGCACTAGCTTGGAAGAAACCCGAAACTCTAGGGGGAGTAGTTGATGAGTGATGATGTTCTAACCAGAGAAGAAGTCCTCACACACCTAATTCGTACACTAGAGATTCATGAATCTATTGGAGAGTTTATTGGAAACCGACTCTGTGAGCAATGTGATAATGAAGAGGAAGATTGGATAGAAAGAAGACAGAAAATCAATGCACAAATGAAGAAACTACTAGGAAAATATGATTTCGCTAGACGACTTCCTCGAAATGAACTAGGGGTCTCAATTTTGGCGATTGTCAGCTATATAATCAAGATTCAGCATTCATTTAGACAAACTCTCTTCATGATCGACATGGTAGGAGGAGAAGCCTTTGGTGAGGTATTCAAAGACTCAATGAATTCAATCACTTCTAAGACTGGAAAACTCTTGACGGCATTAAAGAACTTGGTTCATGAGCAGATTGACAATCCAGAAGGTGCTTTAGAGAAACTTGATGAAATTGTTAGACTTGAACGCGAGATTGATGAGGACAATATGGTAATTTGTCGTCAAATCTCAGTTGCCACTGAAGGCGAAGCAGGCTATACCTGTTACATCATGAGAAAAATTGTTAGTGTGTTAGAGCACATCTCAGACTTTGTCAAGGAAGCCGCAGAGATTATCGTAGATATCTGAGGTGTTCCATGTTGGCCGTGGAACTTCCTCTTGTTGCTGCCATCCTTATTGGGGGTGCGGCTCTAGCTAAGATTGCTGAGCAGTACAAATTCCCATATCCGATTCTCCTAATACTTGCGGGAATTTTACTTGGGATGTTCATTCCAGGTGAGGAATTGGTAGCAGGAATAGGAATCGACTTCATCGCCCAACTGACATTGGCATGTGTGTTATTCTATGCAGGACTGACAATGAATCTGAAAGAGCTGCGGCTCTCAATAAAATCGATAATGCTCCTAGCAACACTTGGTGTTACTTTAACGGCTATAATTGCAGGAATCACTATTTGGACAATAGGTATCGGTTTAACGGCAGCACTCCTCATCGGAGCAATTCTATCACCCACTGATCCTGCTGCTCTCTTTTCCGTTCTAGAATCAGGAGGTGTCCGAGTCAAAAAGAAGGTGTTCTCTATTCTTGAGGGAGAAGCGGTCTTCAATGATGCAACCGCAGTGATTCTAGTCATCACAGTATTCTTACCGCTTGTTGTTTCAAGTACTGCGCTTAATTGGGGAGTAGTTCTTTTCCAATTCTCCGCAAGTATGGGCTTGGGAGTAGTGATAGGGTTCGGCGTTGCATATATCATGGGTCTGATAATTCTGAGCCCAGTGGGTGAATCAAGTTCGTCTGTCCTTACCGCAACAACTCCAATTCTCGCCTATGGTGTAGGAGAGATATTTGCAGGTGTTGGAATACATCCTGGAGCTCTTGCGGCTGTTTTTGCAGGAATCTTCATGGCTAACGCTAAACGGATAGGACTCAAACCACTTCCTCAAAAATCAATGAGAGGAGTTATGAAAAACGTTTCATTCGCCTTTGAAATAGTTGTTTTCACCCTACTTGGCTGGACATTGAATACTGCATTTCTTCTCAATAACACTACAGTTACACTTGCAGGAATCACAATTGCATTACTCGTTATCTTTGTGGCAAGACCCGCAGCAGTCTTTCTTGTGACTTCAACAGACAGGTCAATGACTTGGAGGGATCGATTCTTCGTAAGTTGGGCGGGAGTAAAAGGGGTTGCAAGTGCGGCTCTGGCAGCAATAGCCGTTGCATTGATTATTACTTTTGATTCAATTCCGGGAGACTTGCTACCACTCGAATTAGCTGAACAAATCAATGCAATAGTTTTCATCGTTCTTATGATCAGTTTATCCGTTCAAGGAATAACTACACCATTCCTAGCGACTAGATTGAATCTGGTTGAGGAACAAGATGCTGCAGGGGACATCACAGCTCAAAGGGATGCAACTAGACATACGTTGCTTCATCTAGTAGATAGATACACAGAAGGCAAAATAGACATTGATTTGTACTCGCGCTTGAAGTCAGAGCTTGAAGAGGAAATCTTCACATTGGAGGATGAACTGCGAGTTGTCGTCGCAGAAAGACGTGCTCAGCTTCGAGAACTTGAAATGCGAGAGGAACTTTTCAAGTCAAAGCTCGATTACTATCAAGAACTATACGAGAAGGGAAGTATCTCCAATACAACCTACGAAGATGAAAAATCAGATATAGAGGAAGAACTGACTGAGATTGAAAGTATGAAGAGATACTGGAGAACTGGAAAGGAAAGCCAACCTTCAGCGGATTAATACGTCGCTTTCTTGTATGCATCTGGAAGTCTTAATCCGGTCTTACCGTTGAACACATCCTTAAGAAGATCAAAATGTTCATCAAGATCTTTCAGAAGCTTCTCTAGTGCATTTGTTTCAATGTTTGGCTCAGCAGTCCAAATTGTAAGGTAGTTACTGATAACTCCAAGTTCAACTGCACCCTCTTCGAGGTCTCTGAAGATGCTGATTTTAATGAGGAACTCTGCCTCGAACATATTGAGAATATCGTGTACACTCAGAATGATGAGGTCTAGAAATCCGACAAGATCCTCTAGTTCTGGAGACTCTTCTAGACTTCCTCGCAGTGATTCCGTAAAGGTCTGAATTGTTGAGGTCCTCTGACGAAGAGTTTCCCACATCTTCATCAATTTGCTAAAGTCCTTGATACTGGTTTCAAGTGAGGGAACAAGTTTGTCAAAGAGATGCACAAGTAATTTGCCTCTTGTGTTCTCTCTGATGTTCTGATATCCGCCCAATTTTCCGAGGGGACCATCCAGATGCTCTAGCTGAACAAGAGTGTTGGTCACCGCCTGAATTGACTTTACAGAATTTCGCTGAATCTTTCCCCAACGCTCGACGAAGCTGTCAAT
>DAOWDY010000225.1 GCA_030638785.1 Candidatus Thorarchaeota archaeon | reverse complement strand
TTGTTTTTCACGGAGCCCCTAATTGATGAGCCAATCCAATCGGAACATTCTCGCAATCTACTTTACCTTCGCTCTCCAGGCATTGGGACAGTCTATTGCTTGGCAGTTTGGAACATACTTTTTGAAGGATGAATTGGGTGTTCTCAACTTTGTTACCCTAACTGTAATTTGGTCCATTCCCACTTTCGTTACGATTGTAGCTGTTAGTTTCTGGGGGTCAACATCTGACAAGAAAGGACGCAGAAAGCCTTTCATGATTATTGGATTCGCTGGGTTTGCAGCTACATATCTTCTACTTTCATTTGTACAGACAAGTACTGAATTTCTCATCATTTCCGTTGTTGGAGCATTATTTTCAGCTGCATCAATTCCTGCAGGTCAGGCCTTAGCGACAACTGCTACCGAAAAGAAGGGTGAGCGACTTGGGTATATGCTCGTAGCTCAATCTGCCGGCTGGTTTGTTGGGGCATTGAGTAGTGGATACCTCTATGACATCATAGGTATGTTTGCACTCTACCAGATATCTGCTATAGCTTGTATCATTGCAACCATTACATGCATCGTAGTTGTGAAAGATGTTGAAATTGATCCTACTGCAATTCATCAAAGGAAGTCTGCTCTATCGCTAATGAGAATCCCGGGAATGGCCCGATTGTCAACAGCTGTTGCTATGAGTTCTCTTGGAATTAACGCTATCGTATCCATGATGGCCATCATGATTGTCGATGAACTTGCAGGTCTACCAGTCTATGTCGGATTTGCAAATTCCGGAGCAACACTTCTTGCTATCTTCATTACTGGATACATCGGAAAACTCATTGACAGGCGTGGACCTTCTGGAGTGCTTATTGCCGCTTATGGTTCCTATGCAGTTTTTGCAGTTGGTTTTGCATTAGTTGCTGATCCGATATCTGCTGCACTTCTTTACGCACTGCCCCTCTACGCGCTATCTAATACGGCTGCATACTCGTTCGCCGCTCTTCTTTCTGGCGATGAGGAACGGGGAGGAGCAATGGGTTTGATGAACGGTGCGCAGAATACGGGCGCTGCAATAGGACCGATCATCGGGGGGCTATTTGCAGAGTACATCTTCTTCAGAGTCCAACCCATATCTTGGATTAACATGGTCTTCAATCTGATAGCACTCCTAATTGCTTTCTCCCTAATTCCTATAGCTCGTTCATTACATAAGAGTTCAAAGACCATCAATGAGAAAATGGACGACGAGATTCAGTTGGAGTAATTCTAAACCTTGCTTGCACTGATGACAGATTCGCAATTCGGACAAATTGCACTATCTGACCCAACCCACTCAACATTTCCTAGATGAACTTCCTCCTGACAATAAGGACACCTTGTAGGAAACGTGTATTGGTCCTGCTGTTCTTCAATGAAGATATCAGAAGTTTCAGCAGGAGAATCATATGTCTTTGCGATTTCAATCGCTTCACTAAGGGCAGATCGCTGGTAAGTTCTCTTCGATACCATGATCTGCGAAAGAATCCAGAAGAAGAATATAAGCCATAGTCCTAAGAAACTTAATCCCCCTGTTAATGGAATAAGCAGGAATGCAACTATCATCGCTATTGCTATGACGCAGAATCTTTTCCTAGGATCCATTCCTCGCTTTTGCTGCACCGTTACGAATTCCCCTATTCTATCGAAATCTCTTTTCCATTGATAAACACTTGCTCAACTTTACTATAGAATTCAAAGGGATGCCCTGACCAGATGACAATGTCTGCATCCTTTCCTCTCTCAAGTGAGCCTACCTGATTCTCAATACCTAGAATTTCTGCAGGGTTTATCGTCACACATTTGAGAGCATCCTCACGGCTCATTCCGTGCTTGACTACGTACATTGGTAGTAGAGGGAAATAATTCATCGGTGTCAATGAATCAGTCTGAAGAGCCACTTTGACTCCTGCCTTATTGAGTTCAACAGCTGTCTTGAATCCGCGTTCTCTAGTTTCAGCTTTGCTAACCCAGAAGAGTGTTGGGCCAACAACAGCAGGAATATCTGAATCAGCAATATATGATGAAACCTTATGCCCCTCTGTACAATGAATGAGCACAAGATTCAGATTGAACTCCTTGGAGATTCTGATGATAGTCGCTATGTCATCAGCCCTATGTGCGTGTGCATGAAGTGGTATTTCTCGTTTCAGAACTTTCGCTATAGTTTCCATACCAAGGTTTCTCTTCGGAGGTTTGGGCTCAGCCTCACCTTTGTCCTTTGCCTCTCTAGATTTTGCACCATACGCTTTCCATTCTTCCAAATAGTTATGGCCTTCTGTGAAAGTCTTGCGAAGAAGTGATGCGGTTCCCATTCTTGTCGATGGAGTTCTCTTCTCGTTTCCATGAATTCTCTTCGGATTCTCGCCTAAGGCAATCTTGAGACCTGAAGGTGAGAGAACAACCATCTCATCAACAACGCCACTTCCAATGGGTTTTACAATCAGTGTTTCTCCTCCAATGACATTGCCTGACCCTGGACTTGTATTGATACAAGTCACCCCACCTTCCAAGACTTCCTTGAGAGAGGGCTCATCCGGATTGAAGGAATCAATCCCCCTGAGTTCAGGCGTGAGCGGATTGGTCATCTCATTCCCGTCTGATCCAGCCCATCCTATTGATCCATCAAAGAGACCCTGATGGCAGTGAGCATCAATGAATCCTGGAAGGACATACTTACCTTCTGCATCAATTACCTCTGCATTCTGAGGGACATTGACGTCTGTTCCAATATCATGGATTTTCTGTTCGTCGAAGACGATGCTACCATTCTCAATGAGGCCATTAATTGGACACAGAATTGTAGCGTTCTTGATTAGATACATCTCAGATTCTCCTCAACAAAGATGCAAATAGACTCTGTGAAAAAGTCTTCCGTTTCTTTCTTGCAAGCTTTTCCATTACCTTGATTAGTGTTGTTTCTAAGAGATTTGACATGAGCGATGGATGCACTCTTGGTGCGAAAAAGATGTCAGGGCGATTCTATCTATTCAAAAATCGAGACCTCACCTATAGCGATTTTAGAAGTAATCTGGTTTTTGATGAACGAATCTTTGCAGTCACTGGAGTCGACATAGCTACGGGAACTCCAATTGGAGTATCCGTCGGTGTAAACAGCTCAGGCCTTGCAGTTTGTAGTTCGACTGTTCTCATCAACAATGATGTACCCTACGATTTACTATTGGAGCAAATATTGCGAGAGGCAGATGATCTGGACTCATCTGCAAATATCGTCCAGGCTCAATTAGACGCAGGATCACGCTATCAATGGTGTAATCTTGTAGTTGCTTCACTAGAAGAAGTTGGAGTGATTGAGATAGGTGATGGGATTTCTGCCGTCGAGCGTGATGAGGTTTTCGTAACTAGAGCCAATCATCACCTCAAGTTGGATACCACCGACCGAATTCAATCAGCAACTTCAGAAGAAAGAGAAGCGGGAGGTCCCCTTGATACAAGCCAACATCGAAGACAGACCGCTTCGAAGATGATTGTTGATGCAGCAGCCCTTACTGACTTTATTTCTATTGTGAGTAGTCATAGTTCCTCAAAGGGGTTTGACTCAATCTGCCGACACAAAGATGCTGTTTCTGGTGGAGTCCCTTATCTTGGAGAAACAAGTTATAGTTACATCATCGAGGGATTGGTTCTCGGTGAAGGAAGCCTTAATCTCACATTTCATGTGTCTAGATCCAATCCATGTTCTAATCCCTTCAAGAGCATACCAGTTGATTTCGATTCCAACGCAGATACTATGCAACAAATAATGGAGTCATTTCCATAGTCCGGGTTCATCGGCGCATATATCTGAACGATTTCCTTCAATCCAACCCTGCGGAGTTAGTTAAAATGGACATCAACCAATTCAAAGATTCTTTGCGAGGTGTCGCTATTACCACTGTGACTCCCTTTTCGTCTGACCTATCGTCAATTGACACTGATGGGATTCGAACTAACATTGAGCATCTAGTCACAGAGAATGCGCGTCTCGTGATTCCCTGTGGAAACACTGGAGAATTCTACTCCCTTACCGAGAACGAGTGGCAGAAGGTGGTCACTACAACTAAGAATGCGGTTGGTGAAAGGTTAGTCGTTATAGCAGGAATTGGACATTCCTTGAAGACAGCTCAAAATCAAATCATTCATGCTGAAGAGTTAGGGCTAGAAGGTGTTATGGTAATGTACCCTCAACATGTGTTCTCATCTGAGGAAGGTATACTGAATTACTATCGCAATCTTCTTGGAGCTACAAAAGAGATGGGTGTGGTCCTGTACAAAAAGGGTCCCTTACTGTCTGATAATGTTCTTGAGAAACTCTTCAAGTATGAAAACCTGGTTGCAGTCAAATATGCATTCGGTAGAATAGTCGATTTCTCTCGAACTGTGCATAACTTAGGGAAGCCAGTTATTTGGTCCTGTGGAACTGCTGAGAGGTTTGCACCATTCTATTGGCTTGCAGGTGCAGAAGCC
>DAOWDY010000026.1 GCA_030638785.1 Candidatus Thorarchaeota archaeon | reverse complement strand
CAATCAATACTTGGGGCGTTTCTCTAGAGCGTGCCGAGGAAATATCTGCTCTTCTTAGTGCTTTGATAGGGAAGACAAAAGAGGTCATCCGTCAAGTAAAGGAGGGTGGCGCTTTACAATTCATTCAGATTCAAACTGATCTGGGTGGTATTCGTGTTGCCCCGCAAGAGGAATTCATCCTTGTCACAATGACAAAGAGTTAAGCTCACTCCTCTCTTTGTTGCGGATACTATTCTACAAAACCAGTTTAGTTTATCACCTATCCACTCGGTAATCCTACTAGTGCCATTTTTATACTGTCCATATGAAACTACAGAGTGGCAGGATGTTCCGTGTTGCAGAAGAAAACACGCTAAACATTCTAGGGAGGTCTACGGACATTATGGATGAAGAAACCGATTATGAAGACTTCGAGGAGACCGAGGAAGAGGCGCCCGACATTGGTGTTGAAGGCGAAACAGGTCTAGAAGTCACAGATTTACCCGGTGTAGGTCCAGCTATTGGCAAGAGACTTGCAGAGTCAGGATACAAGAGTGTCGAGTCGATCGCTGTTGCATCACCTAATGAGCTCGCTGCCGCTGGCTCTATTGGTGAAACAACTGCTACTAAGATTATCAAAGCAGCACGAGATATGTTAGATATTGGATTTGAAACTGCAGATCTGTTTCTTGTGAGACGTCAGAACGCTGGAAGAATTCTTACAGGTTCCACGGCTTTGGATGAGTTATTTGGTGGCGGAATTGAAACACAAGCCATCACAGAGATGTATGGGTCCTTTAGGTCTGGGAAAACTCAGATGGCACATCAGCTTGCTGTCAATGTTCAATTACCTCCTGGAGAGGGTGGACTGGGAGCAACAGCAATTTATGTAGATACTGAAGGGACCTTCAGACCAGAACGTCTTGTAGACATGGCTGAAGCAAAAGGCATGGATACGGCGAAAGTTCTGAAGAATGTTGTTTGGGCAAGAGCTTACAATTCAGATCATCAAATTCTTCTGTGTAATCAGGCAATGGAGATGGCTCCTGAAAAGAATGCCCAACTTCTGGTTGTCGACTCAGTAACAAGTCATTTCCGTGCAGAATATACTGGACGAGGTACACTTGCGGCTCGTCAACAGAAGCTAAACAAGCATCTGCATCAACTTCAGAGAGGTGCAGAGATAACCAATATGGCAGTCTATATCACAAATCAGGTGATGTCACGACCTGATGCCTTCTTTGGCGATCCTACTGCCCCGGTAGGTGGACACGTGCTGGCTCACGTTCCTCAGACACGCTGTTACCTGCGCAAGTCCAAGGGTGAACGTAGAATATGCCGACTTGTTGATTCACCTAATCTGCCCGAAGGTGAGGCTGTCTTTACTGTAGTAAAGGACGGAATCCGAGACGTATAGAACAATCACTTGAGGTGGCCATCGGCCACACTCATCCTATTTTCTTGAAAACTGCTGAATCAATAATATTCTGGACTTTTGTTTTCCAGAGTTCAAGCCCATCTGGACCGGATGGATACTGAGCATACTCCTTATCGATTTTCTTCATGAGTGAGGTTGCTCTTTGAATGCTTCTCAATAATCCTAATTTCCCTGCAGCACGTTTGACTCGCTTCATCTTATTAAAAGCAGACATCTGGAATCCATCGCCTTTGTTTGCTGCCATAAGGTCTCCAGCTTCTAAGATTCGTTTCTCGAACCCATAATCCATATCATCATCTGACACATCAGCAAGAAGACGTTTGAATATCTCAAGAGATGCTAGCCGTCTTCCAAAATTGCTTAGGAAACGTGTGTTGAAATGCCATAGTCCCTTGGCGCTAGTATTCTTTCTTGCAATTGCCTCCTTAGCTACTTCACCAAGAATTATCCCCGCTCTCATTCCTGCGCCAATTCCACCTCCATGAATTGGGTTCACCATTAGAGCTGCATCACCAACAAAGGCAACACCATTTCCTACAAGACTCCATACTGGTCTCCGTACAGGAACTGCTCCTCCTCCAGCTGCAATCACTTTGCTGCGAAACAGTAATGGATAATCCTCTTTGAAATTCATAAAGAGTGCTTTTGGAGAACCTCTCCCTTGACCTCCTGATATACCGACTCCTGCATTCACTTGTTGTTTTCCTTTGGGAAATATCCACCCATAACCCTGAGGTGCGTACTTCCCTCCGAGGAAAACTCTGGCAACTTCAGGTTCTGCCAACGGCATCCTGAGTTCTAATATCTCTCTATAGCATAGAGCAATATCCCTCTTGTCAATCTCGACCTCAACAAGGGGACTTTCGATTTTCTTTCGAATTACTGATGAGAACCCACTTGCGTCGACAACAATCTTTGAAGAAACAGAAGACTTCTCACCTGTCGATCGGTCTTTGTATGTCACCCCAGTAACCTTTTCTCCTCGAAACGTTGGGCCTCCCACGTGAATGTTAGGTTTGAATTGCACTCCGGCCCTCATCGCTTCTTCTAAGAGTCTCTGGCCAAATTTTATTCGATTTACTGTCCATCCATCAAAATCTTTCCATCCCCTGACCTTTAGTTCATTAATCATGTTGGGCGGATAGACATCTGCGCCGGCTACAACACTAGATACTTCTTCACCGCTGGGGAAATCTATTCCTGTAGCCTCAAAGTGGGTCCTGCTTACTTCGTCACCACATACCTTGTCACCTACAGATTCACTTGGTTTCCTATCTAAAAGCAAAGTGCGCAATCCTAACTCTGCACATCTACGGGCAGTTACACATCCAGCCGATCCTGCACCAACTATAACAACATCTGTTCGTTTCAAGGTATATCGAACCTCCAGTTGCTGAATCGGTTATAAATCCAAGCGTCAGACAATGACCTCGAAGGGGGTCATAGCGGTCACAAGCGTTATCAACGAAGGTATTCCAGCCCCAACTGTGGTTACCTTGCAGAATCTAGTAGTAATCGGCTTACAATGGGGTGATGAAGGCAAAGGAAAGCTTGTTGATGTTCTCTCAGGATCATTTGACATAGTTACTCGGTTCCAAGGAGGAAGCAATGCGGGTCATACAGTCAAAGTTGGAGATGATATCTATAAGTTTAGAATTATACCCACAGGAGCAGTTCGAGGTAAGAAAGCGGTTATCGGTAATGGTGTTGTCCTAGACCCCAATGTGTTACTTGAAGAAATCAAGAAACTAGAATCAGCAGGTGTTAACGTAGACCTTTTGATTAGTGATAGAGCTCACATCATTACTCTGTACCACATAGAGATTGATGGGCTTCAAGAATTGTCTAAAGGTGAGAGAAAGGTTGGTACGACAAAGCGAGGGATTGGTCCAACTTACTCGGACAAGATTTCGCGTTCCGGTGTACGAATCTGTGATTTACTGGAAACGAGTGATGCTAATCAATGGAGTCTGGCAAAAGAATCGTTGATCAAGAGGATTGAATCACTTCATGATTCAACACCTCAAAGTGACCCCGAGGAAACAGTTTCTGCTATTAGAAAACTGATAGCCTCTCCAAATTGCCGAATTGGTGATAGTGGGGAATTCTTGGATGCTGAGATTGAGAAAGGAAAAAGGGTAATCTTTGAAGGAGCACAGGGAGCACTTCTTGATATTGATCATGGAACCTACCCATTTGTAACGAGCTCGAATTGCGTTTCAGCCGCTGCAGCCACCGGTACAGGGGTGTCTCCTTTTAAAATTGGAAATGCTTTAGGAATTTGTAAAGCCTACATGACTCGTGTCGGTGCTGGTCCCTTCCCTACTGAACTTGATGATATTATAGGTGAAAGAATTCGAGAGCTAGGCAAGGAATTCGGGACGGTAACAGGCAGACCAAGAAGATGTGGATGGCTAGATCTTGTTGCATTACGATACGCCGTAAGAATCAATGGAGTCCAGCACCTCGCAATAACGAAACTTGACGTTCTGAATGGAATAAATCCATTGAAATTCTGTGTTGCATACATTCAGGATGGTGTGGAAACCACTTCATTACCTGCAAATGCAGAGACCTACTCGCGTGTTGAACCTGTCTACCGAGAAGTATCAGGGTGGGATGAGATTCCTACTGGTCAAAGTATAGATTATGCCAATCTTCCCCAGTCTCTACAAGAGTACTTATCGATTATCGAGGCGTTTTCGAAGGCAAAGGTAGCTATTCTCTCAATTGGCCCTGATAGAGTCGATACAATAATGGTACCTGGAACTCCCTTTGAGGAATTCAAAGATGCCTGAACTCAACAATCACTATTGAGATAATAATAATACCAACAATCACAGCCAGAATTGGCGGCATCCAGTTTAGGAAATAACCAAAGTAAAAGAGGATTGTCGCTGGAGCTAATGGGATAACAGCTATGAAAGAGTAGACCAGAAGGAAGCCATAGATTGCAAAAATTGGGAAGAGAACAGGACCTCCAGTAACAATGAGCAATAGTACCAACACTGCAAGCTTGCTCTTTGTTGGGTCTAATAATCGTATAGAGATTGTTTGGGAGTCCTCCATTTGGAAATAGTATCCAATGAGAAGGGTTGGTTTTCGAACCCTAATCAGCTCAAGTATCTGAACACCTAATTGGACAGATAGTAGTACTGTTGTATGAATCAACATGTAACCTAAGACGAGTAAATTCAGGAAGGGGAGGTCGAATGAGAATATCTGGAAGCTCTCAATTATTCCTACAAGAACAAAGAAGTTTAGCACTAAAAGCGCAACATGTCCAAATGAACCTCTGAGGACATTTCTGCTTCCTGACATTACAATCAAACTTGCTCAGAATTAACTGCGTTTAAAGGATTTTGTGCCACGTGATTAAAGAATCTTACTTGGCTGATTACGTGCTAGAGACTGATCTATCGGTCCAAGCTCCTTTTGTTTCTCAATGGCTCGTGTCACAAGGTTCGAGAAGAGGTCGTCTATATTCTCTCCAGTCTTAGCAGAGGTCGCATAGTGATCAACATCTAGCCACTTCTTGATCATTTCTCCTGCTTCAGGGGGAACTAGTCTATCAGATCTGTCAATTTTGTTTGCAACAACTGCGACAGCAGCATTTGGACAGACTGTGATTAATTTGGTAAACCATTCTCCCACGTCTAAGAAGGTCTGAGGTCTCGTAACATCATAGACTATGATGGCCATTGTTGCTCCGGCCATGTAACGACGACGTAGTTCATTGTAGGTAGGTTGTCCTGCAAGATCCCAGAGCACAATTCGTGCAGACACAGGCTCTGCATCAGGCATTTCTACTTGAACAGTCTTGAGAGCGAATGTAGTACCAATTGTCATGATATAGCGGTCGCTGAAACTACCCTCTGTGTATCTCTTGATGCAACTAGTCTTTCCAACAGCCCCATCTCCAAGGGCAACTAGTTTGAACATGTGAGATATTGAATCAGCTGACAATTAGTTTTGCCTCTACTTATTTTCGTTCTATCATTCGGGGGTGGTAATAAAAGGAATCTGGATAATCCCTCTTAGTTATATCTCTGCGATATTGTGGCGAAAAAATCCGTTTTAGCCTTTGCTTGCACGCACTCAACAGCTATCAGACAAACCCTTTTTTACAAAGTTTCGTACCCGACAGTTTGTAATTAGAATGTGATACGCATGGCAGAAGAATTCCTGAGTCGTCTGGATGGTTTAGAGAAGAAAATTGACGGTCTTGGTGAGACCTTAATTCGAATGATCACCATTCTGGGAAATGTTACTGATCTAAAAAGTGACCTGACAATGGTAAAAGAAGAACTAATGGAGAGCATTAAGACAATTCCGCAGCCTCCAGCTCCCGTGCCAGGAGTTACAAAGGAAGATTTGGTTCAAGTGATTAGCGCTTTGCCAAAAGTCGAGAGTACAGGAGGAGGAATATCTGCTGAAGAAGTGTCACAGATTGTAAAGGTAGAACTTGCTGGTGTTCTAGAACAGGTATTAGTTTCAATGTCAGCACTTCAGGCGGAACTTAATGGTAAGATTGATGCGATCAGCATTTCTGCTGCTGCAATACCCACAGCTGCTCCCGCCGCGGCTACCCCCCAACCAATGGCAGGCGCTCCAGCATCAAGTTCAACCGTTTCTCCTGATACAGCGATAAAGATTGCTGACCAGCTTGATGTAATCTTGAAGTCACTCAGAATGGGTTGTAAGGCTGGACCTGTATTGGAAACGATGAATGATGCAAAAGCTGAGATCATGAAGCTTGTATCATCTGATCCAATCATGATTAAGATAGACAAATGGACGGGAATAGTAAACACGTACTCTCTAAGACATGAGCTTCAGGCGAAGGACATTCTGAAAATGAAGAAAGATATCAAATCAGAGATACCCAAGTATCGCCCTGCGTAAGAGCGTTTTAATCTTGAGAAGCTCCTTCTGCGAGGAGCTTTACAGTAGCAAGGACTCGAATGATATCTGAAGAAGATACGAGGCCAATTATATTATCTCCCTCCATTACAGGTAAATGTCTTCTACCTGTCTGGTTCATAACAGCGATTGCTTGTCCAAGGTCTGCATCGTGGCTTATTGTTACTACTGGAGAAACCATGATATCTTCCAATGTCTGAGAGTGATAAAGTTCATCGGAGAGCAATTGAGCTGCAATAACATCACGCCTTGTTACCATTCCTGCAAGAACATCTTTTCTTGTGACAACCAAGCTTCCGACATTTTCCGCCGCCATGAGCTTAGCTGCATCAACAACCAATGTTTCAAAATCAGCAGTAACAATGATGGATGTCATGAAATTCTTTACTATCATGTTTAGGTGCTCTCCTTTGATGAATTATATAGATGAACGTAATCACATCTTAGGATCCTTGGAGTCATCGCTACGGCTTCGAAAGACCTCTTCTGCAACTCTTGTGAAGACAGCTCCTACTTGATCGCCTGTCTTTGCTGAGGTCTCATAATATGCAGCTTGGAACCAATCCCGTAGCATCTGACCTGGTTCAACAGTAACCATTCTTTTTATTTCAAGATCCACCTTGTTCGCACAAATAATTGCAATAGCATTAGGACACACTTCTCGGAATGATTCATACCATGTATTCATTGCCATGAATGTATCCGGTTTTGTCACATCATATACTATTACGGCTGCGGAAGCACCCTTCATGTATTGACGTCGGAGCTCCTTGTATGTTGCCTGGCCGCCCATATCCCAAATTACGAGGCGCACAACTCGGTCTGTACCATCATCGTCCTTAATCTTCACGTCTTCGGTAGCAAATGTGGTTCCGATGGTCTGTTTGTACTCCTCATCAAATGTGTTCTCTGTAAAACGTCTGAGGAGAGAGGTCTTGCCAACAGTTGCTTCTCCAAGAAGGACCACTCGAAACTTGAAGCCGTCAAAACGTTCTGCATCTTCTATTTTTGATGCAGCACCAGCTTCTGTGGTCTTCTCGTTCATAACATGGATACCTCGTGGAATATGGCCCTTCGACGATTGAGCTCTGCTCGTTCTTATATGTTTTCTGCGGAGCAACAAACATCAGAAAGAATGATAGCATATCAACCAATGGAGCTAATATCACTCTAAGGTTGAGCTACTGTTACGTCATTTACCATTCTCCATTCTTAGGAAGTGTGATTTCAAATGCGATGACTGGAGTTCCCAATTCAAAGTTTGACAGGACCTCTGGTGAAATCTCTCCGAAGATTCCAACTAGTTCCTTATCTATCGCGATTCGTGCACATCGACCCTTGATGAAGCTAGGATCTTCAGCATTTTGAAATGAGAAACGACCATCTAGAGCCATGCCTCTTAAGAAGAATCCAATCTCAGTCATCATATTTGTCAGGTTTACATTGACATCGGTGACAAGTCCACAAACTGATGAAACTTGGTTTGTCCGAGTTTCTGCTAGCTCATCTGGAAAAACGATGTCCCCAACCTCAAAGACACGCTGTGGAAGGTCTACATGTTGGTTCTGAGTAGCGAAATCCAGGAGTATTGGCAGAAGAGAGTTTCGCAGTACCGAATAATCTCGACTCTTAGGATTACCTGTTTCGACAATCTCAGAACTTCTTAACATCTTGTCATTCAATGTTACCGGAGATGTCATGATGTAGCTCATTACTTCTTGATAGCCCAATCCGACCATCAGATCTCTTGCCTTGTTCTTTAAACGTGTTAGTGGAAGTAATCTTCCAGCTGTCATAGTACTAGGCATCGTGGGGATAATCCTGTCGAAGCCATAGCCTATGGCTATATCTTCAATGATATCTACTGCGTGAAGAACATCAGTTCGGTAACGTGGAACTTGAACTGTCACCATTCCCTTCGCTGAGATTTTTGCGCCGTAGCACATTTTCTCAAGGCACTCGATGACCTCTTCATCGCTTAACTCCATTCCTGTGAGGGCTGCTATATCATCCTTAGAGACCTTCATTACTTTGGCCTTTAGATCTGGAGTTGTGTGTTTCGAACCATCTGGATATTGCACAACCAATGACTCAATTTTTCCACTTCTCTCAGCAAGAGATGTGACCATGATATTCAAGGCTTGATTTACTGTAGGCAGATGAGTTCCTGTTACCTCAACAAAGATATTGGAGGTCTCCGTTGTGAGTCGCCCCAACATGTTACTATTAATCACAGGTGGAAGACTCAAAACCTTTCCACCTGAGTCGGTCAATAATGGCCACTTCTTATGATGAGAAATTATTGAACCATATGCAACTCCTTTCTCATGTTTCTCTATAATGGTTGGACCATTCATCTCTTCCTCGTAGCCTAATGGAGGAAAGATAATCTTCTCAGGCTTCTCGGTGAAATATCTAACAGGATACTTCAGGTCATCATGAATATAGAGACCTATGCTAGCCTTCCTCCTATTCCTTCCATGAGTTGTTGTGAGAGATTCCTGAAGATGCATGTATTGGATGAGAAGGTCCTCGTTAATCTCTACTCCTTTCACAATTCCGCATGCAATGTACTTCCTGATTCTTTCGAGACCCTTATCTACCACAACAGACTTGCCTGATTTCTTTACTGGAAAATTGGGGAATCCCTTTTTGATTCCAAGGAATGCCCTTACTGCACGTGCAATACCTTCGACAGAGAGCATGTCCTGTCTATCAGGATTGATTTCGATCTCAATCTCGTTGCCCTCTACTTTTTCAATCTCAGCTTTTAACAGGAAGAGAGTATCCTCGAGCTTTTTGATAGTCAGTTTCTTTCCGATCAACTTCATCAAAGAGTCAATTAAACATCCTACAATCATCTACCTCACCTCACGAAATACTTCCTGCGTATCCACGCCAAGTCCCGAGAGTATAACTCTCTGATGTCATTGATTCCCATGGATGCCATGTAGAGTCGACCAGAACCTATTCCCCATGCAAGGACGGGATCCTTGAGTCCAAGCGGATATGTTACTTCAGGGCGGAAGATTCCTCCTGGAGCAACTTCAATCCAGCCCAGTACATCATGTTTTGCGAAACATTCAACGCTAGGTTCTGTGAATGGGAATTGTCCGGGTTTGAATTTCATTTTCTTTATGCCAACTCTTCGAACGATTTCCGATAGGTAGCCCATTAGATCTTTGAGAGTCAATCCCTTGTCCATGATGATTCCTTCACATTGATTGAACTCCTGCGCATGTCTAGCGCTTAGGCTCTCCGCTCTGAAGTTGCGATCAACGATGAACATCTTTTGAGGAGATTCTTTGTGTTCTGCAAGATATCTCATCGACACGGGAGTAGTATGTGATCTCAATACGAGTCTTGAGGATACTTCTTTGCTGAAAGGTGCCTCCCAACCTATTGATCCAGTGTTTCCACCATTTTCATGGACCGCCTTAACCTGTTTGAAATATCGCACATTGGAAATATCTCCATGGTCGAAGGGCTTTGTTACTCCGAATTGATCTTGCACTTCTCGTGCTACATGATCTTGTGGAACGAACAAAGCATCGTTGTTCCAAAGCTCAGTTTCCACATATGGTCCGAACCATTCTGAGAATCCAAGCCCCACGAGTATCTCTTTGAGCCAATCATTGAATTCAGCATATGGATGTTTACGGCCATAATTCACGTATGGTGGGTCTGCACTCACATTGTAAGGCCTAAAGGAGGTATCCCTCCAAGAACCTGAAGAGAGCATCTCAGGTGTGAGATCGACTATTCCATCCTGAGTTTCAGAGAGCAGAGAAGAAATGCTTCCTAATTTTGCTGGTATAAGATTGGTTTGGAAAACCTTGGTCACATATTCAGTCACAAGTCCTCTTTGGATTGCGACCTGAGCACTACTAGCTAGATGTTCTGGAAGATTCTCTTCTCCCTCGTTTAATTTCTGTAAAACTCTCATTATAGGTGAGTCTGCTTCCCCAACTTTAGCTTCGAGAACAGCTCTTCCTTGATCTCTAATGATTCCGAGCCAACCATTCTTCTGGGCCCAATTCATTGCAATACCTTTCTCTTTTTGGGTTAATCCGGATTTAGAAATGGCATCTTCCATACTAGCCTTCCCGCCAAGTTCTTGAACTGCACCAAATAGACGCACTTCTGGAAGCCAACTTATTGCGTAATCCTTTCCTTCTTCAGTCAGTCTAAGGTTAATCAGTTCGCTAACAGTGAGCTCAACTAGACCTCTCTCAGCTAATGCATTTAGAATAGAAATGACCCGCTCCTCTTTTTCCTGTACCTTTTGTGAGAGGATGCTTGCCGACACTTGATCGCTGATTGCGACAAGTTCCTTTAGGACTATTCTCTCTCCTTTGGTCAACTGTTGTTCGGTCATTTTCAGTTCAGAACTCCGTTTAATGGTAGTTGCTCGGAATGATTGACATGATACGGTCTAAGACCGTTATAAAATGAGGCCCTTAGCGGGCGGTTCGAAATTGGCACGACCACATCCCGATTTCACCTAGACGTGTCCTGTTTCTTTCTTACATTTTAAGTTTCCTCTTCAAAGTAAGAAAATGAATGTCAGTGACACAATGTTAAAATACGCTTCAAAAAGGTGAACTACAAGGGGTTGCTTCGCAACTACTTGTTCTTGGTGACATCCATCAAGGTTACGTAAAGAAAGGTGAATGAAAGTGTCTGCAGAACGCCAGCAGCTGAAAAAGAAAGTCAGTCAGCTAAAGGCATACAAAGGTCGACATAGCTCATTTACTACTCTCTATATTCCCCCGACCAAGAACTTGATTGAAGTTATCAACTTCGTAAAAGCAGAGCTTGCTGGTTCGGAGAACATCAAGAGCAAAGCAAATCGAAAGAATGTGCAGGACAATCTTTCAGCAATACTTACAGAACTCACTAAAATTAAAGAATTTCCAGAAAATGGTCTTGCATTCTTCTATGGTTTTGAAGAAGAGGGTGGGACTAATACTGAGATTCGTGAGCTTGTTATTCCTCCATCACCGGTCTCTCAATTCGTGTACCTCTGTGGCAGGGAATTCGTCATCGATGAATTAGAGGGAATGACCTTACCGAAGAGCCTTGTTGTCATATGTCTCATTGAGGGTGGAAAAGTCACAATTGGCTATCTACGAGGTAAGCATATGGAGATGGTCCTCGATGAGGATTTCTACATCATTGGAAAGACCCGAGCAGGCGGGCAGAGTGCCAAAAGGTACCTTCGACTGAGAGAGGAGAAGATGGTTGAGTTCTTCAATTTCGTTGGCAGGAAACTAGATGACTTGCTATTAGAGAATCTCGATAATGTCGATGCTATCGTCTTGGGAGGAAATACCATTCGATGCCTTGAGTTTCTTGACAAGGGAAATATGGATTACCGTGTCAGAGAGAAGATTGCTGATACTATAATTCCTGTTAGCATTATTGATGAGACAGGACTTTTTCAGGCAATGAAAGAAGCGTCAAGGGTACTGAAAGAGACTGAGATATACGCTGAACGTCAAGCTTGGGATTCATTCATGGGAGATGTAATGAAGGGATCTGGTTTGGTAACCTACGGAAAAACCGAAGTTCTTGAGGCTCTTCATCAAGGAAGGGTAGCTATCTTAATGGTTGTCGAGGATAATGCAGATATTATTGATGATCTATATGACGAGATATCAACGTTCAGAACGGAATTGATGGTATTCTCTTCACAGACAGAGTCTGGCGCCCAGCTAAAAGGCTTTGGTGGAATAGCGGCACGATTACGATATTAACCTTCTACTTAGGAGGTTTTGGAATATCTGCGATTGTTTCTATGTCAATAATCCAATCATTGAGTTCGTTAGCAATCAGTTGAATATACTTGAGTAGTACTTCTTGATATCTGGTCAGGTGTTCTTGCCTTACTTTTGATTTCTTCTTCTTGAAGTCCTTAACTCTCTTTGTTAACCCACTAGACCATTTTCGGAGTGTCATCCTAGCTTTTCTGTCAGTCAGTACGATTTTTGCCGCTCCTGTCTTTCGTCGTAGTTGGATTATTCTTTCAATAGATTTCTGAACAATGATCGTGCTTGCAACAAGCTCTTTGGCATCAGACTTTGTGTTTTCATCGCGTGAAGTATAATAAATCTCTTTTAACTCCCGCTTGGCAATTCTGACTTGGGCTTCAAATTCACGTAACTCGTGCATGTATTTTTCAGATGCGTGAGACAAGATTACTCTTTTGCTAAACAGCTGAATGCTCACATTTCCTCTTTTTGCTGTAAGGACAGACTCTACAATTCAATTGTGTGGAATTGGGTTTAGGTTTTCTACTTTCATACCATACTTCGTCGAGTCGATCTAACTGCTTCAACGTCTTCTTCTCATTGAATCGAGTCTTGAAAACTCGGCCTTCTTTGCATCTTAAGCAATCCAAACCTCCCTGTTTTTTCAAGCATCGAGTTGCAGCATCTTGAAGGCAATAGATAGTGAGTAACTGAGAAGAACTACAAGAGATGCCCTTCTCTTTCAATGCTAATGCATAGAGTGAAGCTTGAAAGACATCTTCTGGTTTAGCTGTCTGCGGCAGAACACTCCGGGGATACTTTCTCTCAATTAGAGCTACGAGGATAGGACCTGTGTCCCACCGGAGGACCGTAGTATCAAACCGTCCCCTGTACCGATGGGTCATGGATACAGCGTTCATTTCAGAAAATGCGTAGGTCTTCTTTGGATTCTTGCTCCTCGGTCCCTTTCGAGCAAAGGAATTGATATTCATCTGAGCAGGAGTTGCACGTTTGATTCTTCCATATACTGTGAAAATGAAATTCTGTTTTCCGAGATACAAGAGTATGAGGATTCCCACTAGAAACAACAATAGAAGCAACGAACTGATCATCAAATCCCTTTCCTTACAACATAATCCAAAGTATCCCTGCAGCGATTGTTATTAAGAACAGAACAATCTTAGCGTAATAATTCCACGAGCTTGTTTCAATGGGCCGATTAGCTGCCATGTCATGAAGCTTTGAACCTCGTTGGCTCCATTCAGTCAATTGCTCACCATGTTTGTATCGAAGAAACAGTCTATACTCACACTGAAATTGAGTTCTCAATTCCGAGACTTGTCGATATTTTTTCAGCGGAAATCTCTCTTCATTACCCATAGAAACCTCTCAGAATACCGTGTTTTTCTCACCTGAAAAAGGGCACTCACTATTTTGTGACCTATTAAACAGCATTATTGGCTTGAAGACAAACGAGAGAGCTTTATTTATTAACTACAACACCTCATGTTCAACCGCAACGTGGCTTCCTTGAGAGGCCGTGGGGAACAACCAGGTGATTAGATGTCTGGGAACGAAGAATATGAAGGTGCAACCGCCGGCCGCGTATTGGTTTTTGACGATGCCGAAGCAGTATCATTTCCTGCTAAGTTCAAAGAGGCAATGGGAACAAATCGAGGATTGATGGTTCTTGTTCACAAGGATCGTCTCATCAAAATCTTCCCGCTCGAGAATGACGATGTTAGCTATCTGAGTCTCGAGATTGGAAAGCTCACAAATGATTTCCTCACCAAGCTCTCACAGATTTTCAAGAAGTGTGGGTTGGTAGACCTTCTCTTCTCTACTGGAGTTTGTCTTCGAGGAACAAGATGCTTCTATGAGTGTTATTTCAACCCCGGCCAATTGAGCACGAGTGTTGATGATTTACAGAACTCACTTTCAACTCTTGATGGAGTCAAGAAGGTAATAGTTGAGAATGTTTTGACATAAGTCAGGCACCATTTTATTGCAGCAAGTAGGTTTTAACAATCAAGGGACACCCCGAATGCAGTTCTTATTGGATGTGAATATGGTATGCAGGATATAGCTCAAATCTTCACTGATCTTGTTCTGCAAGGTTACCTTGGACTCTTCATAGCCTGTTTCTTGATCAATATGCTTCCATTTGGACCTTCAAATATGGTGATGGCTGGCATCGCTGCACTATTACTTCCTGCACTGAGCTGGATTGCTATTGGAGTGATAGTTGCCTTCGCTGCGACATTGGCCAAGCTTGTTCATTATTGGATTGTTCGTGGGTCTCGGAAAGTTATGTCAGACAAGAATCTATCTAAACTTGACAGGGAAAAACAACGTGTTGCGAAATGGGGTGCATTTGCATTATTTTTCGCAGCAGCATCTCCATTCCCTGATGATCCAATAATTGTTTATGTTGCATTGACTAAATACAATGTTCTGAAGCTATCTATTAGTTACTATAGTGGAAAGGTAGCGGTGACTCTTGCAGGAGCGTTTCTTGGATATATTGTAGGAGACCTCTTTGATTCCTTACCCCTGATTATAGGTTCAATAGCCCTTACTCTGATCATTACACTCTACTTATTCACACGTGAGGCGGAATCTACAGGTTCGAATACTGAATCGAGCTTGTCATTAGAGGAAGATGGTCAAACTATTAAATAACTGACTTCACAAGTCTTAAGTGAGAACGAATTGCAATTCCTGTAATCTGGTGGTTCATATGGCTGGAACAAGTGCGATTGAAGTTGTATGTGTAAAATGCAAGAAATCCTACGAAGCAGATTCCATTGAACATATTGATTTGTCAGAAGATCGTGATATGATTAGGAATTTGAAGGCCGGAAAAGCGAACCGAGTCAAATGCCCAAAGTGCAAGAAAGTCATGTACCTTGATAGAAGTATAGTGATCAACTTTGAACCACAGAGCCTCATTGTTGTTTTTGATACAAAGGCAAAGAGTGCTGCAAAGAAGAACGATCTTCGAAGAGAATATGAAAACATCATTGCTTTCAACGAAATACTCACTGAACTCGCTGAAGAAACTGAGTTCAAAGTGATCAGTGATCTGAGCGTCCTCAAGAAGCTAATAAATGAATACGCAAAGGTCTACATGTAGAATATCTAGAGTTTTCTCTTTCCGAGTAAGAATTCTTCAACCCATCTCTCAGCTCGGTACATATCTGTTGGAGCTGGGGGCATTTTAAAGCCATAAGCAGATATTGATTCCAAAGAGCCGCCAATTCCACGTTTGAGAGCCAACTTTGTACCTCTAATTGCATCCATTAGTATCGGACCTGCGTTAGGACCATCTGTTACTTCCATTCTAATGTCAATCTTGATTGGAGCACCTCCAAACTGACGACCATGAATGTAGAAGAATGAATCTCTACTATTATCCATGAAAGGTACATAGTCTGAAGATCCTGCGACTAGAGGAGCATCATAAGGTAGATCTTGTCCAATTGCAGAACTCTTTACACCACGTTTACGCATTCGTCCTCTATAGTGTGAATCTAGAGATTCTGCTCCACCACCGACATCAAGCTGATAGCTCTTGTCGACTTTGACACCACGTGCAACTAATAGTTGTAGGATGCTTCGATGAAAGACTGTTGACCCAAGCTGATCCTGAATGTCATCACCCACCAGTGGGAGCTTCTTTTCTGCGAAATTTCTATTCCATTCAGGGTCTGAGGCAATTGGTATTGGTGTACCATTGATGAACGCACAACCAGCCTCGAGAGCTGCCTTAGCATAATACTTCGTGGCTTCTTCTGCTGAGCCTGGAATCAAATTGAGGAGAATCTCTGCTTCAGAATCCCTGAGAGCTTTTACAACATCTACAGAATCTTTTGATGAAACCGTAACCAATCCTTTGAGCATATTGTCTACTCCATCAAGCTCTGGACCTTTCAGAACGTTGATTCCCGTTTTAGGAACTTCAGCAAATCTCAGTACATTGTTGGGTTTTGCAAAGATGGCTTCAGATAGATCTGTATCTACCTTACTATCTACCACATCAAAAGCTGCGACGAATTGGATGTCACTTACATGGAAACCAGCAAAATCTGGATGTCCAAGACCGATATTCTCGTCAATTGCTTTAGCATTCTTGTAGTATTCCACTCCTTGTACCAGAGCGCTTGCACAGTTGCCTATTCCAACAAGGGCCACTTTGATTCCATTCATCATATACACATCACTGGAGTCTGTTCGAGGTGCGAAAAGCGTTGAACTGTTTTAAAGTTTTATGAACATAGAATAGTTAGAGAAGTAATTGTAGAATTGAATATTTCCTAGTCAATCTTATTGAGTACACTTAATTGGAACGATTCATACTATATATGTGGGCGTCAGGTTGACACGAATGCTCTGTGTCGTTATCCTGCAAAAAACAGGAGAGACGTGTCTTAGTGCAGTAGTTATGGAATGACCCCTTTTGGGGCGATTCTATCCTCACAAAAAGTTCAGAGGAAAATTATGCACATAGATTAGGGAGCTGTACGTTCATCAAAAAGGGGTGGACCTCAAGCCTAAAATCGGGTTATGAGGTGTGTCACGGACGCCCACCCTTCTGAGTAATTTTTCCGACACACATGTTATTCTATTGCCCTTCTCAGAAGGTCCACTACGTCGACAACTTCGATATCACTATCAAGTAATTTTGAACCTGCGATCAGGTTAGTTTCACAGAATGGGCAAGCAGACACGACTGTCTTAGCACCGGTTTCTTCAAATGCTTTCATCCTGTCAGCAGCAATCTTCCTAGAGAGGTCCGAATCATACGAACGGAGACCTCCACCAGCACCACAGCATATTGCTGTATTGCGGTTTGGATTGACCTCAACTAAATTTACGCCCGGGATTGCTTGGATTATCTCCCTTGGTTCTTCGTAGATCTCCATCTCTCTCCCCAAGTGACAAGGGTCGTGGTATGTGACTTTGATGTTATCCAGTGATTTCAACTTGAGTTTGTTTTCCGCGAGAAGCTCTTTGCTGTACTCGACAATATGAAGAATCTCTGGCATCTCAATCCCAAATTTCTCAGAGTAGTCTTTTCTGAGTGTCTTCAAGCATCCTGCGCAGGATACGATTACCTTCTTTGCACCAGTTGCCTTTATAGCATCTACAACTTTCTCTGCGTTCTCTCTCGCCTCTTCCATTCGGCCTGTTCTCATCATTACAGACCCGCAGCAGGGCTCATTCTCCATCACAGCAAAGTCGGTTTTAGCCGCATTGAGGATGAGTGCAGTATTCTTAGCGATATTCTGGATTCGTAGTCCTGACGTACAACCTACAAAGTAAAGTATCTCGCTAGAAGTTGGCACATTAAGTCCTAATTCCTCAAGCCACACCCTTCGTGAGCTAGGGTCCTCATTGTACGGATTGTCAACTGATTTGATACTCTCAGCAATTTTGTCCCTTGACTCATTTGGAAGTTCATTAAGGACGTAACGGACTGTTTCCATGATGTGGGCTGGGTGAAATTCTGCTGCACAGATCTGTGTACAGTTTCCACAGAGTGCACATTGGTACAATGATTCTGCATTCTCTGCAGTTCTCTCTAGGGTTCCATCTAGAAGTGCAAGCGCTACCTGAATTTTTCCCCGCATAAAGCTGGTTTCGAACCCACTAGTGTTTCTCCATATTGGACAAATACCATCGAATCCTTTCGCTTCATAGACTGAATTTCTACAGATTCCGCAGCGGCGGCATTGCAATAACTCCTCACGAAGATCGTCCAAATCTATCTCAGTCATTTTAGATTCCTCCAAGTACACCTGGATTCATTATATTGTTGGGGTCTATGGCTCGCTTTAGTTGAGAGAGGAATTCCATATATTTCTCAGTACCCTCCATCCGACCTTTCCAGAATGGAGCCAATTTGAAAGGTACAGCTCCAGTCTTGAAGAGCGTCGAAGCAAGCTCATCATGGGCTTCAACTATTTTCGCCTCATCTTCTGGATCCACCGGATCAAAGTAGAGATGTGGGTACATGTTTGTTGATGCATGACCAGTCACGAATCCTGCAGTATGGCCCAGAAAACCATACTTGTCCATGACCTTGGTGATCTCTTCAACTGACCTATGGGAGTTAGTGGGTGTCTGATGATGGTAGAGAGTTCTCCAGTGCCAACCATGGACATAGCAAGCCCTCACGAATGTCCAGAACCTTCCCTCCCATTCGTTCTTTGGAAATTGTTCTATACCTATTACTCGACCACCCGTCTGTTCACACAGATTTCGAGCAAGCTTTGCATCGCTCTTTAGCATGTCTTCCCTGACTCTTCCTATTGTCATGGATACTGTACGGTAAGGCCACTCCATTGGTGGTATTCCATACTCATCGCCCATCATCTCCATGAAAAACTCAAGAACTGGGCCTTCGTATAGAGATGTGAAAACAGCGTTAACATCGTTGTCTTTGAGTTCCATCAAGAATTTCTCAGCTTGCTGATAAGAGTCGAACCCATACATATTGTAATCAAAAAACTCCATTCTCTTGAAGACCTTCATGGATACACTAGTGATAACGCCTAGCGATCCAAGTGACCCAATGAACAAACCTGTTATGTCTGGACCAAATGCATATCGAAGAAATGGACCTGGTGCATATGGGTTGGCTTCTGACCCTGTCTGGATTTTCTCAGAGTTTGGCAGAACAATCTCCAAACCTAGGACCATCTCGCCTGTACAACCAAAAAGGCTAGATCCGGGACCCGCTCCATTCACCGCAACGTTTCCTGCAACAGTACAACCAAGTGCAGACTCTGGGGATATTGGTAACCAGAGACCGTGTTTACTGAGGAATTTGTCCAACTCTCCATAGGTAACTCCTGCTCCTACTCTAACTGATCTAAGGTCCTCAAAGAGTTGAATTCCATTAAGACGCATTAATTCTATCACAAGACCATCGGGTTTGGGGATCACCTCTCCTTGAAGGCTTGTGCCTCCTGACCTGATTGTAACTGGTATCTGGTGTTTATTTGCAATCTTCAAGAGGGCTGCTATCTCATCTGCATCGGAAGGTCTAACGACAGCTCCTGGCCTAACTGGATTCTTTGCCATAGACGCAGAAGATGCATACGTATGAAGGACATCTTCTCTAGTTGATACGAACTTTTCCCCGACTACCTGTGCAAGTTCATTTACAATTGAGGGTTTCATAATGTCAGGTCTCCTATATTCCCCCAAGTATACCTGGATTCATTATTCCATTTGGATCAATGTTCTGTTTGAGATTCTTGATGAACTGCAAGTATGGTTTCATCTCTTCAACATCTTCAACCCAGTAACGTGCCAGTTTGAATGGAACTGCTCCAGTCTTGAATAACCGCTGCGAAAGCTCTCTGTGAGCCTCACGAACTTTCTCCTCCTCTTCTCTGTCTACTGGATCAAAGTATAGTTGCGGATAGAAATTGTAGCTGCGACCTCCAGTCAGAAATCCTGCAGTCTGACCTAAGATACCATACTTGTCCATAACATTCCAAATCTCTTCAACAGACCTGTGCCAATTTGTCGGAGCTTGATGATGATAAAGCATCATCCACCACCAACCATGAACGTATGATGATCGAACAAAGGTCCACATTCTATCTTCCCATTCCCCCTGTGGAAGCTCAGGAACTCCAACTACCCTTCCGTCTAGTTCCATGCAGATAGACTCAGCCATCTTGATGTCGCTATCAAGTTGGTCTTTACGAATTCTCCCTATTGTTGCTGAAACGGTGAATGGGGGCCATTCAGTTTGAGGAATTCCATACTCCTCTCCAATCATGTCTAAGAAGAATTCAAGAATACGTCCCTCGTATATAGCTGCCATTGGAATACTTACATCATTATGTCGCAGCTCGCTCAGGAACCTTTCAGCCCCTTCAGCAGTATCAAAGCCATAGCTCTGATAATAGAAATGCTCCATTCGTTTGAATGTCTTAATAGAAACTGCAGTTATAATCCCAAATGCGCCTAAGGATCCAATAAGTAACCCCGTTATGTCAGGGCCAAACGCGTATCTGAGAAAAGGTCCTGGGGCATTGGGATTAGCTTCAGTACCTGTCTGGATTACCTCACCATTTGGAAGCACAACCTCTAGTCCTAGCACTAACTCAGCAATACACCCTTGAACTCCTGAACCAGGTCCTGCACCATTTACCGCTACATTTCCTGCAACTGTACAAACTAATGATGAGTCTGGATAGACTGGTACCCACAGCTTGTGTTGATTCAGATATTTATCAAGAACACCAAAGGTAACTCCTGCCCCTACCCTAACGGAACGAAGGTCCTTGAATAGCTGGACACTGTCAAGTCTAAGCAAATCAATCACAAGACCATCCTCTTGGGGGATTACCTCTCCCTGTAAGCTGGACCCGCCTGATCTTGGTGTTACAGGAATCTTGTGCTTATTCGCCAACTTCAGGATTTGTGATACCTCTTCCGTGGAAGCAGGTCTAACAACTGTTCCAGGAACCACTCTATCATAACCTATTGATGCAGATACAGAATAGGTTAGTAGAACATCTGCTCTTGTGGATACAAATTCTTCACCAACTATATCCACTAGAGCTTGAACAAAAGAGGGGTCCACCCATGATTCCTCCACATTGAAATCTCAAGCAACATTATCCAAGAAATAAAGGTTGCTGACGTGATGTAGCAAGTTCTGAAATTCGGTAGTAACTTTCCTATTGATAACCACCATCTTATTTAACAATCGTTTCCTCAATGAAATACCTGTTCAAAAGAAAAGAAGATGGTGAATACTCTAAGTCTTTGAAATGTATCAAAACTATATCATCATGATCTTTTCTTACAATGGAACTACAATCGCTTAACTCTGGAGTGTTCGTAGTTTGAAAATGAAATGGTTATTGATACTGTTGTCTCTGGTCATCATCATTGCAATTAGTAACAGTTCTGTGGTTCCTAAGATGAGCATGGATGAGAATTCCAAACCATCTCATGAAGAATCTTCAAACCCTGTTGAAACACAATTTGTTTCATCAGATGAACCGATTTTCATTCAAGGCAATGAGGGATTTGAATTGCATGGGTGGCCAGGGTCTGGAACTGAAAACGATCCCTATACTTTGGCCAATGTGAATCTAGATCTGAATTCAACCTCGATTACTATTCTTAATACAGATGCACACTTTGTCATCGAAAATGTATCACTTTCAACTAGCGATTTGTCTGATTACTATAGCTACCCTGTTGGTATTTACTTCATGAATGTACGGAACGGGACAATTCGTAGAACTGACATACGTGACAAAAGTAGGGGATTTTTTAGTGAATTCTGTTCAGGTCTGAAAATTGAAAATACAACTTCCCATGATGTATCCACTGCAATATCAATTGAGAACACAAATGATTTTACCATTGTGAATTCAGACATTTCTAGAATCAGTATCTGGAATTCCCAAAATATCAATGTCAGTGATAGTACAATCCACAGTAGGGGAATTTATGTAGAATCTTCTCGGAATCTACATGTTTCCAATTCTTTGATCCAAGGGGACCAAGGATATTATGGAACAACTGGATTAGATATTCAATCGACAAGAGATATTGTGATCACCGAAACATTATTCGAAGAGCATATGTACGCTGCAAGAATTTCAAATTCTTTGGATATTCTCGTTAATCGCTGCCAAATTGTGAATTCATATACTGCATTTAGCTTATCAAATAATATCCAGTGCAAAGTAATAGACACTACAATTGATGAGGGTCGAATTGATATTGGAGCATCCTTTGAAACGCAACTGGGTTATGAGTTCATCAACGTCACCGTTGACAACAGACCCGTTGCTTACTTTGCTGGGATTAAAGACGCTGTATTGAATGAAACTGATTACTCATTCCTCTTTCTTCATTCCGTTCAAAATATCGAGCTCTTCAATGAGAATGGCATAAACGTATCTTTAGGATTGTATATTGCGCAATCGAAGTCAGTCACAATAAGAAATCTCTTCACAAATGATATGGATCTAAGTGATTCTAATGGAACAGTCATAATAAATTCAACAATCAATAGATATTTCTCTAGTTGGAGTTGTCGTGACATATCATTGCTCAATGTGAGGTCCAGTGCTGTTGTAATTGATAGTAATCAGTACTTTACAATCATGAGCAGCCAGATTGGCCAAGTGAGTATGTTTTCTTCTCGAAATGTAACCATTATATCTACGATTATCTCAGCGTCAGATGACTATAGTCTATACATTGCATATTCAGGACCGACCCTTGTCCAGGATTCAAGCATTTTTGGATTGGGTATACATATAGAGGGCTATGACCTGCTTGATTTTGTTCATCAGTTTTCCAACGTAAGTGTAAATGGAAAACCGTTGGGGTATTTCGTTGGAATTGAGAATAGAAGAATCAATCCTGATTCATATGCACAAGTAATCCTTGTAGATTGCCATGAGATAATCATAGAAGATGGAAGCATGTCTGATGTGAGCGATCCGTTCACTTTCGCTTTGTCCTCTAACATCCAAGTTAGTAACATCTTTCTGCTCGATATCACTGGAAATGGTTTTACAATCCGCAACTCTAACGAGATCACATTACACGAAATTACTATCTTTAATGGGCAGAATGGTATTGACATCTTTTCTTCTGATGTGGTGTCCATAACTAACAGTAGCTTGATAATCGAACATCGAGGTGTCTACGTTTATGACAGCTCTAATGTACAAATTAACGAAACTTCGATTATAGGTGGAATAGGTATTGAAATAATGGACTCTGCCAACATCCTGTTATCTGAAAATAATATAGCGACCGAAGATGCTGGAATCAATCTCTACGATTATGTCGAAGCTCAAATTATTGGAAACAGAATCAGTGCTGGAGGGGTTGGGGTTAGTATTTACTATAGCGCATATTGGGATCAAGACTCTGAACTCGTAGATATTGTTGGAAACACTTTCTATCAATGCCTCATCGGTATCAATATTGAGTATTCAAATGGTGTCAATGTGATTGGGAACCACATTATCGCTTCGTGGATGAACGGTATATATCTCGTGCATGCTCACAGGAATAGGATTGCTTTCAATGAGATAGCATTCACTGATAATTATGGGATGTTAATAACTAGTGACTCTCAAAATAACCAGATATTTGGAAATCTCTTCCATCACAATGAAGTGGGACACGCAGCAGAAACAATACTGAACAGTTGGAATACTACAGGGGGTGTTGGAAATCTATGGGATGATTACAATGGTGAGGGAGGATATCAGATTATAGGTAGTACAATCTCGTATGATATGTACCCATTGAATATCACTGGAGATGATTACACACTACCATTAAGCAGTAGTCCGAAGGACATCACAATCAATGGTAGTGATGCATACTCTGACTTGAATTGGGTAGTGTGGATTGAACATCCAATAGACTACATAGTTTTTGCAGATTCTGTAGAAATTCAAAACGGTACGCTATCAGTTTCCAACATTGTATCTGTTGAACTAAATCAACTGACTCAGGGAGCTCATAATCTCACGCTATGGATAACTTCCGCATCTGGTGAGAGTAGGATTGATCAGGTAACAGTTATTATCGGTTCGATAATTCCTGGCGAACTTGTCACACTTGCAATGATTCCAATAGTTGTTGCAACTGTTGTTTTTCTTGAGATGAAACGAAGAAGGAATCAGCTATAGATATCTAGAAAATGTGCCTGATCTTCATGAGGTCGCTTGTAGACCCCTTTACTTTTAGCTTCCGCTTCAGAAGGGCTGACGTTGCACTCATCTCTTCGAGAAACAATTTTCTGATTGTAACTTCATCACTCTGGATCTTCATATCGGGTTCGTCGATGTCCCCTTCATGGATTGTAATTGTGTTGTCCTTCACAATGAAGTTGTAAGTTCTACCATCTTTCAACATGAGAATTGCTGTTCGTTCCCAGCCTGCAATTGCCTCAATGGTTTTCTCTCTCTCAAGACCAATGGCTAGTCTCTCTCGCATAAGGTCTAACAGTGGTTGTTCACCCATTCAGTTCACTCTCTTTCCATCGCACGTCTAAGTTCCTACATTTAGACATTTCCGTTTCTTGAATGTGACCTAGTAATACTAATTTCTATATCCCAGAATCTATTGCTGTATCTATGAGGACAGAGGTCAGGCGGCAACATTTTTTGACACCCCTAAACTCAACACAAACACCCCCCTTCCGAGACGTCGTCGGCCCTCTGGCCCAACATTTATTCTGATATTCCTTGAAAACCTATGAAAAAGAATGCGCGCCTTGATTCTAAATCGAACCAAGGCCCAAGTGTTTGGTGACTAGTACTCATTGAAATGGATCATGAAGTAGCCCTTATCATGGAGACAAGCGGGGCATTTGTCAGGTGGGTGTTCACCGTCATGAATGTAACCGCAATTGTCACACCGCCACTGAACTTTCTCCTTTTTCTTGAAGATCGAACCATCAGCGATTTGCTCTGCAAGCGCAATGTATCGCTGGTGGTGCCAGGATTCAGCATGGGCTATTGTTTTCCAGGCATGGGCAATGTTTGGAAAGCCTTCCTCCTCTGCAATCTTAGCATACCCCGGATACATCTCTGTGTATTCGAATTTCTCACCGGCTGCAGCATGTCTAAGAATTTCCTCAGTGCTTTCGTATGAGCCTGAGGTGGGAAAATCCCATTCTACTTTGATCACTTCTGTAGCTCCACCTTCCTTAAGGAATTTGAAGAACCTCTTGGCATGCTCTTTCTCATGGCCTGCGGTTTCTAAAAAGACAGCAGCGATGTGAGCATAACCTTCCTTCTTGGCAGTCTTGGCAGCCATAGTATACCTATTTCGTGCCTGGGACTCACCAGCAAAAGAAGTTAGCAGGTTCTTCTCGGTCTTAGTACCCTTGAGATTCATTTCTCTTTCCTCCGTCATTCTGAGTCTGCAATGAAAATCACTACAGCCCCACATTGAACAACTGATACAAGAACCATTGCGCTCATTAATAAGCTTACTTTTAGAATCAAAAAAACCACTGCAATCGATTGAAATGATTTGCTTGGAGAGGTGTAGTTTCAGAAGAAAATGAACAGGAATAATCACAATTATGCATCGAGCTGATACACAATTGACACGATAATTCAAATAGTCCGCATACAAGAGAGCATCGTACATTGCAATATCTTAACTTCCTATCATGGAGGATGAGGGCGGAATGGTTAGAATTGCACACATCTCAGATTCACATCTTGGTTCATCTCTCTTCCAATTGATTGAGAGAAGAGAAGATGCCAGAAAGTGTTTAGGCAAGGCCGTAGACATGGCAATGCGGCATTCACCTGATATCCTAGTTCATACTGGCGATTTATTCCATACACCATTTCCAATGCCTGATGACACTAATTTTGTAGTAGGTCTCCTAAAGGAACTCAATGATAATGTCACAGTGATTGTTCTTCAGGGGAATCATGACATACCATATGGATACCGTCATGCACAGAGTCCAATCTGGTTGCTTGAAAATGCAGGGCTGTTGCAATCTACCGGTGAATCCGATAATAGGGAGCTTTCCATTGATGTAGATGGCAAAGAAGTAAAGTTGCATTTGATATCTTGGACTCGTGACAGAAAATTCGAGAGATATCTCAATTCTATGAATTCCACTGGTGACATCACTCTACTCTTCAGTCATCACATTCCAATCGATTACGATAAACTACCCGCCAGGTATGATTATGTTGGATGTGGTCATGCACATAATTTCCGGATAGATGAGGAGAATAATGTTGGAAGACCTGGCTCCACATGTGTTGTTGATTGGAAGCGAGAGATGGGTGGGAGCCGGAAGCTCATTATTGCTGATATTGATACTTCCGGGATTGAGTTTACTACTGAGAAACTGAATGACGTGAGGGAGTTCAAATTCCATACTGGATTAGATATTACTGGAATGAACTCTCACGAGGCTAATGATGCAATAAAGGGGTGGTTAAGTAGCCTCTCACCAAAGAAGAAGGGTCAACCCATTATCATAATGAATGTAAATGGAATTGTGACTCCTGAAACCGAGAGTGGCATAGAGAGGAACGGAATAATTGAGTATGGTGAGAAACGCTTGGAGCCTCTATTCCTACATATTGAACCCAACTGGGAGGTTGCTGGACCCGCACCCGTTTCTCTTACTGAACCTCTCAACGTTGAAACGTCCCTGAAAGAATATCTCCATTATTCAGAACATGCGAGTGCTGACAAGGTGCTCGATGAACTTAGAAAAGTTTCCGGAGGTGGATAGTTTGCTTTCCCAATTACGTCTTATTGATTTCAAAGTCTTCACCGATCAGGAGTTCACTATTTATCCTGGAACAACAGCTATTGTAGGTCCCAATGGCTCAGGGAAGACATCAATCTTGGAAGCGATTGAGTTTGCATTATTCAGGCAAGTCACGAGGAAGGAGAAGAAGGTTCCTCGAGTTGAAGACCTAATACACCATGGCAGAAGAAAAGCCATCGTTGAGCTCGAATTCCGGGCTCCTATCAACCGCCGTACATACAAAGTGAAGCGTTCCATTCATCCTGGTGAAACAAATGCAGATCTGTTCGAAGAAAGCCAGAAAGAACCCTTTGCTTCAGGGGCAAAGAAGGTCGATGAGGAGATCATCAAATTAGTAGGTATGAATCGTCATGCTTTCTCGGCACTGACGTATGTCAGACAAGGAGAGATTGACAGACTCTCTCGAATGACTCCAAAGACTAGACGAACTGACCTGTTCAATATGATGGGTCTTGGGATTTATGACAAGACAGGTGACCGTGTCCAGAAACAGATACGTGATCTTCGTAAGCAAGTAGCATTGCTTGAAGAAACCCAAGCTCGCTTGGAATCTATAAGGTCTCATCTGCCTAGTGACGAAGAACTTGATTCAGCATTAGGTTCTCTAGGACGATTAGTTGAGGAAACAGGAAAGAGCAGAGATTTGGACACAATAAAGGAAGTCCTTCAGAAAGTGGAGCATTCTCTCTCAGAAGTCAAACAACAACTCTATTCCCCTGAGATGACTGTAGAATACGAGGAACTCAAAGAGGAGTCAGTCATTGCAAAGTATCTGAAGCAGGTATTGGAAACCGTTCCTGATATTGCTGAGGCACAATTACGCCCTCATATTCGATCTGAAGCTCGAGAGATCTTCAGAAGCATCTTTGGTGATAGGTATAGCGATCTGATAATCGATGATGATTACGAGATTTCCCTCTTTGACCTTCGTGGGAATAAGGTCAGTCTCAGTGCAGCATCAGGCGGTGAAGACGTCTGTGTGAACTTTGCTTTACGAGTAGCAGTAAATACGGCACTTCAGAAGCACTCAGTTACAGGACCTCCCCCTGGTTTGATAATATTGGACGAACCTGGGGCTGGGCTTGATTCGCAGAGGAGAATGTGGCTTCCGGAGGCGATCGCAGGTCTAAAATCTGTTGATCAAGTGATTGTGGTAACTCATATGGAGGAGATGAGGGGTTCTGCTCAGAGAGTGATATCTCTAACTCCACAGGGGAAGGACCGACAACCAATCGTAGAAGAAATCGAGTAAAATCAAACATCGAAAATCGTGCGGCGTTGGTCTGTAATATTGATCTTATCTCGAATTAGTTTGCGTAACTTAAAAGCGACCTTCTTATTTCCGAGGGCGATACCCCCCACAACAACATGGTCTTTTGTCACTGCCTTGTAGTATGTTCCTTCTTCTGAATCAGCCATTACGATTGACTCGTATTCGGTTGATCTTGGATTGAAGAGACCTACTGATGTGAGATCTATTCCTGCAACTTGTAGTGTATTGCTGGGCGTTGTGCCCTCGTAGACCGCGCTTCCTTCGTTCACAATATTCTTAGCGGCAATTTTTGCTGTTTCTAGGGCAACTGGAATTATCCCCCAACAAATCCCCTCCCACTCAATACAATCTCCTGCAGCATAGATTCCACGTTCAGATGTCTGAAGGTGTTTATCAACAAGAATGGCTCTACCTGGACCAATCTCTAGACCTGCATCCTTAGCAATCTTGGTATTTGCACGGATTCCTGTCGCGATGATGACGAGATCTCCTTTCACCTTGTCACCCTTATCTGATACTACTCCTGTTGCAACTTCATGTCCTTGTATCTGATTACATGAGAATCCCATTAGCACAGATATTCCAATTTTTTGAAGACGTGTCATCAGGATATTGCTTGCTCCCTGATCAAGCTGGTCGGGTAGCAGAGTTCCAATGTTTGAGATGACAATTGGTTCGCCACCATCTTTGTTGATTGCCGCAGCAAGTTCAATTCCAAGAATACCTCCTCCTATGATAATCTCTCTGCCTGTTCCTTTTACTGCTTCCTTGATGTCAGAGGCATCATCCAATGTTCTAAGAACATGAACATTCTTCTTCTCGGTACCATGTATTGGAGGGACAAATGGGTGACTACCTACAGCCATGAGAATTCGGTCATAGCCGATGTATGTTTCTTTCTGCGTTAGGACACTTCGAGATGCAGGGATGATATCATGAACTGCTTCAGAGAGATGGAGGTTCACACCCTTATTCTCATACCAATCAGTATCGTACTGGATGACCTGTTTTTCATCTACATCGCCACGAATGTAATTGATTAACTTGGGTCTTGGATAATAGGCGTGTTTCTCATCGCTGAACACGTCGATGGGAACTTCCTCATCAAGGCGTCTGATTTCTCTGATGGCAGTGACTGCTGTAACACCATTGCCAAGGATTGCTATCTTCTTCAAGATGTTGTACTCCCGAAGTCCTGATGAGAGCGAATAACAAACATTCTTGAAGGTATCGCCGTGGCAAATCTGTATTTTTGAAGGAAAAGCCTTCTAAGCTAGACCTTCCAAGAAGAGTTTATCACATTCACACAAGGTTACAACAAATGTATATCTCCTCTATCCTATTTGATCTGCATCACACACTAACAGAACTGACAGAAAGTATTGTGTCCGTTGTACGAAGGGTATCTCGAGATAATGGAATTGACCTTAGCTCTTTTGATGATACTAGGATGGAGGAAGCATTTCTTGTGTCTGACACTGCAAAGAAGAACTATCAAATAAACAACAATGTTAAACCCCTATGGGGTGCGCAACCAGAGGATTGGGCTCCTTTTGATAGAATCATGTTCGAGGAGCTTGGTATCACTGGATTGTCTGATGAGGTCATTATTGCAATTGATACACAGTTTCAATCCGAGATTCGAAGCGACGAGTTTGAGTGGTTTACCGAAGATGCGTTACACACAATCCGGACATTACATGAAAGAGGTTATACAATGGGGATATGCACACGACGAACCCATGATCCAAATTCATTACTAATCAATTCAGGAGTTCGTGCTCTCTTTGATTCAGTTCAATGGTCAGGAGTAATTGGGTATGAAAAACCAAGTCCATATACACTGCTTAATGCGGCAAGAGAGATTGGTGTGAATCCCCGAAAATGTGCTTTTGTTGGCAATTATGTCAATGCTGATATTGAAGCCGCTGTCAGATGTGAGATGCTTCCCGTTTTGCTTACCTGGGCAAATCCTCACGAGGGTCCTAAAGCGCCTGAAGGTACGTTGGTCTTTGAAACGCCCAGCGAAATACTTCAGGTGTTCGAATCTCCCTCTGTAGAATTATCTATGGGCTGATCTTTTTCTTCAACACTCTCTTTCTCTTTTGATTTCTTAGGGAATGGTATCCTAGATATAATGGACTTGCTGAAAGTTGAGATTAATCGCATAGGTAGAACACCAATTCCAAAGATAATTCGCATCGCTTTGTCCTTCATAGTACCTTTCTCTGGAT
>DAOWDY010000257.1 GCA_030638785.1 Candidatus Thorarchaeota archaeon | reverse complement strand
TTCCCTTCTTTGCAAGATATTCGCCCATGAAGTCGTTCTTTGCACCTTCTAACCTCAGATGGTCACCCTTGAACTTCATAACAACGCCATTGAGCTGTTGCACTTGTGACTCAACATTATTCTTCTTTCGGATGCTCTCTCCGGTTACAGTATCAAGTTCAACAGCTGCAGATTCAAAGGCGGCGATGGCATGTTTTATCCTTAGAATTGTAGCATCATGAGCCTTCAATGCCGCCTCAATGTTCTCATTATCATCGTCGAAAACAGCTAACTCATCCTCGAGCCTTGCAAAAGCACTAGACCTCTCCACTTGTGCTCGAAATGCCCATTGTTCTGACTGTCGAGAGAATACCTGTGCCTCGGAAGCGAATGCTGTTGATAGAGCTAGCTTCCCAAGGTCTGTCAGCTCGTCTGCCTCTTCTGATTTACCAATAACTTTGTAGTATGAGGATGCTTCTGCTGCATGTAAGTTTTCGAGAATTCTAGACACAATGAATTTTACACCCTGCTGTAGGTTTGAGCTTAATCTAAACTGAATCACATACTTGACATTGTTTTGTAGGGCAAGTGTCTTGTTTCTGAGCCTGCTGACTTCTTCGTCGTCAGTTCCCAGACTCAGAAGAATCCCTAGGCTGATTAACGCCTCTCTGATTGATTCGATTGCTTCGGAAGGATCGTCGCTCAAATGCTCAGTTGCAGCATCAAGAGCCTTCTGCACGTCCTGTATGAGACCTTCTTTTCTAAGGTCCTGAGCGAAAGATATCTGCTCGGCAATGCTGGTCGCATCTTTTGGTTTCTTCTTGAGCAACTCTTCAACAAAAGAAAAGATTCGTAAATTCTCTCGGATTGCGCCTGTCAATTCTCTGGTCTTGGCCAACTTCTCTGATTTCTTCAAGTCCTTGAAAATCTCTTTCAGAATAGTAAATGCTTCATCAATGTTATTGACTACAAGCAAGTCTGAAAGAGTTCGAACTGATGATTCTGCTTTGCAGAAAAATGCCTGTGCCTTCTTCTGCTCTTTATCGAGACGCGATTGATCCGCATTACCTTGAAGAGTAACTACCTCGGCAAACAGTTTCTCTGCCCTGCCAAACGCCTCAGATGCAATAGTATACAGCTTCGAGGCATCTTCCAAATTCCCAGAGCGCATCTGAGCATCAGCTATGTCATTGTAGGTCATCCCAAGGTATACTTCACTCAATCCAGCAGTATTATTCTTCCATGCATTAAGAGTTCCGAGTTTCTGTTTATCCAAAGTCTTTGATTTCTTGAAGTGCGGGATTGCTTCATTATAGAGGTCTGTTGCCTGTTCAAAGATGAAAGAACTAAGAATATCTCGCCAGATTATCTCATCAAAGGGATTGAACGCCTGTCTGAATACACTCTCCTGGCCAATCAGTTCATTAACGAACTCATCATAGAATTCCGCCTCTGCTCTCTTATTTTTCCCAAGAATCTCCGCTAGTTCCTTACTTTCTGGATCACTAGAATCTTTGATCAACCCATAAGCCTTGAAACCAAGAGCTACTCTGCGAAGTTTCTGAGTCCCATCTACAGTTGCTGGGATTGCTGAGTATGGTTTCTCAAGCATCGTATACACTGAAGCAAGATGACGAGATGCACTCTTCTCTTTGTCCTCATGTTCGTATTCGACAAATGGACCACTGGCCGCTGCTGCCTGATGTAACCAGGCTAAAACACGGGCCATCCAGATATCTGCAAGGTTAGTCTGTGCTTGTTCCTGAATCTCTGTCATGGCCTCTTCTAGTTGCTCTCTAGTTTCTCCATCCGCGGTTGCTAATCTGTTTCTTAGATAGGCTAGATCAAACTCTTCTCCCATGATCTCTTCGCTAAATTTAGCAACTTCATCGTAGAGGGTCGTGAAAGAATCATGCATTACAATACGCTTTGCTTCAAGCCCTTCTTTGTCATCAATATTATGGAGTGCAAAATCTCTCACAGCGTCCTGTGCTACTACATTGAGGTCGAAGAGTAAGCGAGTATACACAGAAACAATCTCAGTCTTTGATCCAGAACCTTTCTTTTTTCTAGAGCGACTCAAAATTGCACCCCTGATGCCGTATACAGAGGGGTGAATAACACGTTCTACTTAAGAATTCCTGAAATAGACCGAATGTACGTTTTCGTACATTTGAACACTATTCATCTGCAGTCCTAAACTTGATTTCTCTACCATCCCGGTACTTGACAAGATGCCCTTCTTCAACTAGTTTATTGAGAACCTCGCTTGTTCTGGACCTGGATTTACCCCATCGTATTGCAGCCTCTGCCGCAGTTAGTCCTGCACCTGTATCTTGAAGTAGATTCATTAAACGGATCCAGCTCGCATCATGACTTAGACAGCTCTCTGAATCTTGAAAAATTCTATAATCACTTCTAGTATCCAGATTCTTCTCGGTGACATTGTCTTTTATTACAGTCGTCTTAAGATCATCAATGGTTCTAGTCAGGCTTGATACGGTGTCACGTAGGACCTGAATTTCCCGTCTTAGTTTTTCAATTTCTGCTCCTTTTTCCATCTCGATTCCCCTACCCTCTGTAATCTTTACGAAATTCTACATACGACCTTTTCTTCTTCTTCTTCAATGCTTCAGGAGATTTGTCTTTATCATGTGAGATGATTTCATCAGGTGCAGCATATGTTTCACGGTCATCAACTTGCTCGGCCTGATCGGGTGTATCTTCACTTTGTACTTCTTCTATAATCGCTTCAGCTTGGCTCTTGATAGCATCTTGAGGTAGTTCTTCAGCAAGGATTTTCTCTACGGGATTCCCCACTCTGACTGTTTCCGCACAGTCAAAACAATCATACTCCTCTTTCTCGGCTTTCAAGACATCCTCGAGAATCTCTTTAGTTTCTTGAGCATACTTTTCTCGTTTGTGCCTGTATGTCATAAGTTGTACCACCGTCAGAAATCGACACATATCGTCAACAATCGACAATCAACAGTTATCGACAATTTCAATATAAGCTTTTGCAATTATCTGTGCGAATTCTATTCTTCATCCGCCATTGCACGGGCGAATGTCATATAGCCTGTATGTCCTACCATCCATGTCGTAGGGCGTGTCTTCCCTTCGCGGACCATTATCTCACGCTTCAAGATCTCCAGCGTCTTGATCATACCCCATTTTCCGCTCTCACCTAGTGCCTTGCATGTCTTCATTATCTGCTCAATCGTGGGACTGTAGCTAGCTAAGAAATGACTTGGTTTTAGAGCTCTTTGTGCGTCATCAACAGCAAGCCAGGGAGTTGCTAAATCAAAGACGACTGCATCTAGGTCGTCTTCTTGAATCCCGTCTAGAACATCTTGATGATGCATGGTGATTCGATCCATGTCAGCATATCTCTCGAGATTCTTCTTTGCACCTTCATACATATCTTCACGGAGTTCATACGTGTACACGTGTCCTGAAGGGCCAACTGCACGTGAGAAAATCCAAGTAAGAGACCCTGAACCTGTTCCGGACTCAACCACACGTGAGCCTGCACAGATGCCTGCCTCATTAATGATTGTGGCTGCATCTTTAGGATAGATGATCTGTGTATTTCTCCCCAAAGATATCTGAATATCATTCTGGCTGGGTTTGTGAATTTGGAAAACCATCCCGGAATGACTCTTTATTTTAATGCCATGAGGACGACCAATAATATCATCAAATGATATGATACCTTTGTTAGAATGGAATTTACCTCCCTCGCTTACTTTCCTAATCCAGTTTCTTTTTGCATCTAGAAAGATGAAGACTACGGAGCCGTCCTGTATTGTATCTGGCATAGACTGATTTCCAATCCCAACCCGTTTTGAGTCTTGCTAAGAGCACTTTCAAGTAAAACGCGCGACGCTACAAAGCTTTATTCGATTTCATAAGCCCTCGGACAAGAGGTAGCTTCTTGGACGAGCGTGATGACATTCCAATCCCTGATTCAGACCCCGAAGATGTTATTGAGGAACTTGATAGTGTTCCAGGTGAACCTGTCCGTTTGATTCCGAAGAGCGCTCTTCAATATCATCCCCGAGTGGCTGATGCTCCAGATCTTCATATTGATGATGAAGTAGGTGTTATCCTTGGAAGGTCCGCCTCTTTCCATAGTAAGTATTCCGAGGGTGGATTTGGTATGATCGGCGCCGTCTGTGAAACATCTGATGATATGCTGATGTCACGTTTTGGAATGCCTGTCAATTTGGATCTAATGAGTCCACATGTATTGTTAGTTGCAGGGAAACGCGGTTCTGGGAAGAGCTACACTCTTGGCACTATTGCAGAAGAACTAGCGCTTGCAATGGAAAGACAAGAGATTCAAGTTGCTGGAGTTGTTATTGACACTGTTGATGTATTTCGTCAGATGATGGATGATAATCAGGACCAAACAGAGCTACTTAAGAAATGGAACCTAGAATCACGTGGTTTTCCAGTTTCGGTTTACATCCCAAGACGCACATATGTCAGTTTACCTGATGAGGTAAAGAAAAAGTCCCGATTATTCCCACTGGCTATCAGTCCGCGCGAGTTAACATCTAGTGATTGGGGCTATGTGTTGGAGAAAGGTGGACAACTGAGTACAACCTTGGATAACCTGATTGGCGAAGTTTTGGATAGTGTCAGAAAGGGATACGTACTCGAAACTGGTGCGAAGGTCAAGATGAAGCGGGATTTCAGTATCAAGGATATGACTCGTTGTATCGAGACTAATCCCCGAATAGTCGAACTCTATCAACTCTCAACAAGGACTGCTTTGATTCAACGTTTACGACGAGCAGACAGGTTAGGTGTATTCCACTCCGGTGGAACAAGTGCACAAGATCTTGCAGTCGGTGGTCAAATAACGATAATTGATGTTGCACCTCTTGGATCAGATGCAGAGGCTGTTCTCGCGATACTGACAAACATGCTCTGTCGACAAGTGTTAACCTATAGAATGGCATGGACCGATGAAGGAACTAGTGCTAGAGAAGAGTTGCCACCTACCTGGTTGATTATAGATGAGGCGCATACTCTTGTTCCTAGGTCTGGGAACACCCCCGCTAAAGATGCAATTATTAGCTACGCAAAGCTGGGACGACGGTTTGGATGCAGTCTGGTCCTTTGTACACAACAACCATCAGCTGTTTCAGATGATGCAATTTCACAAGCTGATATTATTATCTCACATTCACTCTCGCATGATAATGACATTCGTGCATTACAACAACGAGCTCCTGCAGTAATGCCTGAGCAATTTAGGGACAAAGTGTTCATCAGCAGTCTTCCCCGTGGAGTTGCAATTGTATTTGACCAGACTACTGAGAATAAACGAGGTTTCATAATGCAGGTCAGACCTCGAGTTTCTCAACATGGTGGATCTGATAGGTTATCTGGCTTGTTTGAAGCCGCACGACTAAGGGTTCCAGAATTAGGTGAAGAAATCTCAGAGTTTGAGGAGGATGAGATTGATGAGACCCTACCTGAAGAGGAACCAACTGCAGACCTTCCCGAAGTCCCTCGACCTCCCCTTAATCTGAGTCATGAAGACTGGAAGGTTCTTGACGACTGGATGCAAAAATACGTTGAGAATCTGTTTGCTGAAAGGATGCAGGAGTTCAGAATTACAGAACAAGCATCTCCTAGAATTGAGAAAGAAGAATTACTATCTGAAGAACCAGTTGAAATAGAAATAGACGGAACTCCCACAGGTATAGACGAAATTGACCTCAACGCTTTTTCGATCAAGGAGTTCTCTGAACTACAGCGACCTTTACTTGAAAAAGCATTGACCAGGAAGGTCTTGTATTCTCCGATGTCTCACAATTTTCTGTTTGGCTCAGAGGTTAGCCATCGCGAAACAGAATCAATACAGAGTGTTGGAACCGATCCTATCGGTCTCCTCCGCAGCGTTGTTGGCGTTCTAATTGCAGCAGGTATGAAATATGTCCGGACTGTGGAAGAGGAAGGATTCTCTTTCATTTTGCTTCGAAAGGATGGACTCAGAGCATCTGTATCTGCAGGAGTTAGCGTTGATGCAGTAAGCATTCCCGTTGTTATCGTAGGCGACAATCAGAAGGCCATTGTTTCAATTGCTGACAAACTACGAACTGCGCAGGGTCGCTAATGCAAATGTGCGCTCTTGCTGCACAAATGGCCTTATAAGGCAAAATCAACAGGAACGAGATTGGTCTAAAATGAGCAAGGCAGATATTCGTCCACCTGTAAATCTCAAGATAGCAACCATGACTGATTTAGCAAGAATGCTTGTTTCATGGTCGCAGAGAGATCGTCCTGCAAGTATGCTCTATTTTGAGCACAAAGGACGACACGTCTATGGCACTCTGATTTCAAATCATGGCTATTATGATTATTATGGACTCCCACTCTGGATATACACAGAACTGGAACATGAGCCTGAAGGTATCTTCTTATCATATACAGCCCGACCAAAGGAATCTGTAAACTTTGTTGACTCTATTGAATCAGAACCCATGACTGTGCATCTACCTATCATCAGGCTTACTGAAAAGTTTGAAATACTAGATCTTGAGTAGTAACGCTTTGGCTCACTTAGAGAGGCGGGGTTTTCCGGACCAATATGTTCCTCTTTTTGTTCTTAGCCAGTTTCTTAGGTCTTTCAACATCTGACCATGATCAAAGGCCAAGTCGTTGGGATTGATGGCATCGATTTCACACCATTTAGCTTCAGCTGCATCATCCCCTCCAGAGGGGTCACCTTTCACCGGATTTGCAACAAACGTAGTTGTAACAGTGTGAGACCTAGGATCTCTATCCGGTGAAGAGTAGATTCCCAGAATCTCCACTAACTCGATTTCCATTCCTGTTTCTTCCATCACTTCTCTCAGAGCAGTTTCTTCAACTGGTTCGCCATATTCAACAAATCCCCCAGGCAATGCCCATTTTCCTTTGAAAGGATCTCGACTTCTCCGGATGAGAATGATTTTCTCCTCATGCACTATTGCAACATCAACGGCAGGTGCGGGATTTCTATACATCTCAGTACATCTCCCTCGGAGACGCACGGATATAATTGACAACGAAGAGGGCCGCGAATAAGAGAAAAGCAAGCCAGATTGCCATAGTTACAATGATCCAGTCAAATTTGAAGAATATCTCAACAACAAGAAACATACCCACAATTATGATGTTCACTGGACTTCCCATCGTACTGTCATCACTGACGCCCAGATACTTCTTGACAAGAAGTAAAATAACTACAATTCCGAGTGAGAGCCAGTTGATTAGAGAATCAAATAGGAATGACATATCTGCAAACCCAATAACTATTCCTCCTGGCAGGGGAATTGGTGGAAGGTAAAGGTACACAAAGATGATGAAGAGGAGTATCTCTCCAAATCGAATCCACCTAGTGGGCGTTGTAGTATAGACTGTCCCGTATACGCCACGGTCATACTCCTGGGCACCAAAGTAGAGAAAGTATACAGGGGCTCCAAAACTCAAGGCATTGACTAGGCATTGTGCAACCCCATAGACCACTCTAAACCAGAAGGCAGTCCAACTCTGGAAAATGCTGTCCCAGACCTGGATATAGCCAGGAGTAAATTGAATCAGGACCAAGGCAGGGAGTATGCATAATGCAATGGCAACAAGAACCCCGATTGCTGAAGCAGCCTTTCCGCCTCCTAGCTTTCCAACTCCAATACGATAAAATACATGCCCCGCGACTATCAAACCTGAGATAATCGCTATTGGAGCAATTATCATTGGAAGAATGAAGAAGCCAATAACAAATGCTGCGTTGGTACCATAGAAGATTCTCCATCTCAGAGGAACTGTACTCGTTGTTTCACTGAAATGATGTACGGTATTGGAAAGTCTAAATCTTGCATAGAAGATGTGCCCAACCCATGTTATTGAGAATATAGCTGGTGCTGCTACGAAATGGAATAACATGTCATACAGTGGGTCTCCAAAGGGTGTCATCTGGAACGGTAGGAAGAACATCAAAAGGAAGAAGTATACAGGACCCATGATTGCTAGAATTACAACAACAACTCTTGATACAAGCCAGTCTGGACTCACCTTATCCTCGCCAAGCTTCTTTGGCATCAAACCTCATATAAGTGCTATCGACGTAATAACTGGATGAGCTTGGGAGAAGTGGAAGATGTACAAGAGGAAACTGGCCGCAGCTAGCTTTGTGAGCAAGAGCAAGCTGATTATTGGTATAGATTTGGTAGCTGATATTTCCAAAGTCGGAACAGCAAAATGGCGTGCGGAACAGGAGCGAATGGAGAAGGAGGCTATCCGCATCATCAACGAAACAGCTGAGTATGCCGCAGCCTATAAGATCAATCGCCAACTTGTACTTCCCGTAGGTCTCTTCGATGGAATGCCAAAGATTCTAGACACAATACACGATCATGGATTAACCGCCATTATGGACTGCAAGATAAACGATATCGGAAATACCAACACCCAGATTGCACGATATTACTTGGATGCAGGTTTTGATGCGATTATTGCTAATCCCTTTGTGGGCTGGGAAGGTGGCCTTGATTCTGTTTTCGAAACAGCAAGGAACAAGCAAAAGGGAGTAATCACGCTTTGCTATATGTCGCATCCAGCAGCATCTGAAGGGTATGGATTACAAGTCGCCTTAGATGAGAAGGGTAAGAACTTGGAGCCAATGTACGAGACCTTTGCAAGACGCGCAAGAAAATGGGATGCAGATGGTGTCATTGTTGGGGCGACTTATCCAGACATCATTCGGGAAGTCAAGAAAATACTTGGTGATGAGGTCCCAATAATCAGTCCGGGAGTAGGTGCCCAGGGGGCAAGCGCTCGAGATGCAATTGAAGCTGGTGCTTCCTACATTATTGCTGCGAGATCAATTGTAAATGCAGAAGACCCGACATCTGCTGCGAAGAGTCTTGTAGAAGAGATGCGATAGATCGAGTCTGATGCAACGTACAGAAGTGTGCATTATGCCTCGAATTAGAACTCTATCCTGACTCTTGCTTTAGAAACAGATAAAGGGGAAGTCCACAGAAAGAAACACAAGACGTACAGATGTGTACATCTACTCTTCAGGAGCAGTTTCTAATGGCAGATGACCAAGGCTATAGCTTCTCCAGTTGGACTTCTTTCATTGAGGAGTCCCAGATACGGGCACTTCTCAAATACAAAGTCCATTACTATTTTGCAGGCGGTAAACCCGGGATAATGCCCACTGATATCTTTGCACAAATCATGCAAGACTTGGGCGCAAAATACAAAGAAGATCCAAAGCTTGCACTTGAGGATTTCAACTACGGCCCGACCGGGGGCCAACCATGGTTTCGGAAGACTCTGGCTAAACGCCTCCGCGATGTCAGGTCTATTCCAATTGATCGTGAAACCGGATGGGAAAACGTTTCAATCACTACGGGGTCTCAGCAGGCATTGTATGCTTTGCTTGATACATTGATTGACCCTGGTGATGTGATAATTACTCCCTCACCTGCATATCTTGGTTTCTTAGTTCCTGCAGTCAAGCTTGGAGCTCGTGTCATCTCAGTGCCAACAGATCTTGATGGCATGATTCCCGAATACGTCGAAAAAGCAATTCATGCCTCTAAAGTAAAGTTCGGGAAGATACCTGACCTTGTGTATGTTGTTCCTGATTCTGACAATCCAAAAGGTACCACCCTTCCTCAGAACAGAAGACAAGCCCTCTTTGATATGTGTGAGAGCCACAATATACTACTCATTGAAGATTCTGCATATGCAGAAATACAGTTCAAAAAGAATCCAAAGCCGATCAAGGTCTTGGATAAAGAGAATCATCGTGTAGCATACTTAGGTACTACCAGTAAAGAAGCAGCTGTGCTACGTGTGGGATATTCTGTTCTACCAACGCATGTTCGAGACCAGGTCCTGAAGGACAAGGGACACCTCGACCTTTGTACATCCTCACTAGTGCAACGCATTCTTGACGAGTACTACAGGAACCATATTGATGAAGCAATGCGAAAGGCAATGCCTCTCTATAAGGCACGATATGAAGCCATGGCAAAAGCTATGGATGCTTCATTCCCAGAAGGTGAGCGAACACATCCGACTGGAGGTTTCTTCATCTGGTGGAAGAGTGCAAAAGAGGACTTTGACAGTAGCGCGTTCATGGAAGAAGTAGCAATCCCGAATGAGGTTCTGTACGTACCAGGTGGTGCATTCTACCCCATTGTTGGTCACAAACTGACAGAGAATGGAACTGACCTTGAACCAAGCAAGCCTGAGCATAACACAATGCGACTAGGCTTTTCCTATAGATCACCTGAGATTATCTCAGAAGGTGTTGAACTACTAGGAAATCTACTCTCTGAGAAACAATAACAGATTGTGAGGCTCTCAACTCTTCGTTTCTCATATTGAGAAGTTGA
>DAOWDY010000191.1 GCA_030638785.1 Candidatus Thorarchaeota archaeon | reverse complement strand
ATACATTCGTTTTTTGAATTGAAACCACTTATCGATCTCACCCTGAATTCGGGTGTCAATTGGGACACTGAAGTAGATACAGAATGGAATTGGTCCTCTAGGCCCAGCTACAACAAAGGCTCCAAAGTCAATATCAACCCATCCAAACTCTTTCTTCAAATCATCACAGAAGTCACTGTATTCCTGGAATCTACTGAGGGGAACACAGGCATCTACTAAATCTGGTTCATATTCAGTATGTGATAGTGCAAAATTGCTCTGGTCAAAGGTGTCTTTCCCTATGTTGATGGAATTCCACCAAGATTCTGTAAGGTTTGCAGGAAGTTTACTTCCACCCTGTTCCTCTGAGCACTTCGAAATGACTTCGAGAGTTGTTTCCACCATTTCAGAACAACCAGATGCTCCAAAGAGGATAGCCATCGAAACCTCATCAGGAATTGGAGTCTTCGCTCGTTCCATGTACTGAACAAGAGACCTTCGGTCAAAAAGAAAGACAGTTTCTGGCCAACATCCAGCTGCATGAGCACTCTTACATGCTTCAATTGCTGTAGTTATATCAGGAAAACCATAGCTCAATCTAGCTCGCATAGGAGGCTTGGGGTATAGCTTGAGTGTTGCTTCGGTGATGATTCCGAATGTGCCTTCGGCACCAAGAAAGAGATTCAGGAGATTATGCGTTGGCAAGGAGAGGTAGCTCTTGCCTCCAATTCTTATTTTCTGACCGCTGGCAAGAATCACTTCTAGTGCAAGAACCTGGTCATACATATAGCCATACTTGGCACTATAGATACTAATACCCATGCAACTCAATGCGCCCCCAACTGTGGAAGAAAGACTGCTCTCTGGATGATGTGCAAAGAATACACCACGATCAAGAGCCGCATTATATACAGTTTCAATGGTTGCACCAGCTTGAACTGTTATAGTCAGGTTTTCAACATCAACATCCAGAACTTGATTCAGTCTCTTCATGTCAAGAACAATCCCATGTTCCACAGCCAATGGATTACCGGACATACTCGTTCCGCCACCCCATGTGTAGACTGGAACGTTCATCTTGCTAGCAATCTTTACAACTCTGGTAACCTCTTCAGAGGTTCCGGGCTTGACAATGATATCTGGTGTGTAGTTATCTGCAATTCCTTCGATTGAGTAGTCCTTCGAATACACTATTCTGTCACATAGCTCACTACTTACACACTTTTGACCAACAACTTCAATTAATGCTTTCTCAAGATCTTCAAAATCGGGCATGAGTATCAAATCCAGAGTTTTCTCCGAAAATGAGTGAATGGCCTAATATCTCTGCTGAATTGGTATTCGAATCTACAAAATGAAAAGGGTGTCCAACAGTGAGAGGCTAGGGAGAGGTCCCATTGCCAATCCCGCCCGTAAGACCTGTACTTCCTTTGCAATCCCGAAGGATTGCAAAACAAGCTGCTTCCAATCGGCTTCATCTTACAACAGGCTCCAATTCGACCCAAATATGGGTGATTGCGTAACTTGGAGATGAATCTTTTGCATCTTACGGATCGTGATATCTTCGGGTCTGAGTACTTGCCTGAATAGCTTGTACAGATCCACTAGGCATGGCTCATGTAAATTAACATATCTTTAGAACACGTGTTCCAAAGCAATTGAATTCAACAGCTATCGAATAGCTGCCGACCTATGAGAGCTGGAAGATAGTCTGTCTATCATATTAGACACAATCGCTCATGGTTTCGCTATAGCCAAATCCGTAGCAGGCTCTTACTTTCTGAGCACTTGATAGAGTTTGATTACCAAGAAAGCTACGACTGTCCACACAAGCTGGTCCATAATCAGACCACTCCACAAAAGCATCATTGGACCTCCTAGGGGATAGAAGGACTGAGCTAGCCAAGGGAAGGGGTACCCGTACCCCGAGGTGCCGATCATTGCAGTATTCGGAAACAAAGCTGTTAGTAGGGTGACTGCAAAACCTCCAATAACGGAGTAGACAACTTTCTGACCTTGTGTCATGATTGATGTCTGAGAATTATCCACGAATGTCATTCTCTTTACCATAGAGTATATAATTTGTTCAAATATATATCTAAGGTATGGCCAAGCCTTGTCTCTTTTGTGAAATCGATGGCACTTTTTCACAGTCGATTTTCTTTTTCAAAATCGATTGGTAGTATCTATTTGCTCTGGTGATTCGTCTTATTAGAGTGGGTTTCTATCTTTTTCCTATGGAAATCTTAGAAGCATTGTACACTCGTCGTAGTATCAGAAAATTCGAGTTCAAGAATATTTCAGATGAAGTTCTCAGGAAGATCCTTAGAGCTGGAATGAGTGCTCCAAACTCTGGAGGTCAACGACTATGGCAATTTGTAGTTATTAAGGACCGAGATCAAATGGAGAAGATCATTGCTGCTTATCCTTACGCAAAGATGCTCAGGGATGTCCCCATTGCCATCATCGTTTGCTTTGATAAATCAAGAGAGAAGTATGAAGAGAGATGGCAAATGGACTGTGCAACTGCATCTCTCAATATCTTACTAGCTGCCCACGGTCTTGGACTAGGTGGAGTATGGCTTGAGATATATCCTATCGATGAGCGTGTCAAAGCTATCCGAGAATCATTTGATATGCCTGAATATGTGGTTCCTTTTGCTGCATTTGGAATAGGTCATCCTGCAGAAGAAAAACCAGAACTTGACCGATATGAAGAATCTCTTATTCATTATGACTCTTGGTAGAAAAGTCATTGTCATGGGCGAGAAATCTTCGGACCCGAGTATCTGCCTTACAGTCAAGAGAAGCAGATACAGTTCTATTCTTCAGCTGAGTGAGGTTCCATCTCTCGCTTTTCTTGTTTTACTAATCTTTGTCAAGGGAGTGGGATAATTATTGCAGTCGGGTCCACGTACACAGATTCATTCTCGATTCCAAATGAATATGTGATCGCATTGGTCATGACCTTCCATCAGTGTCTTTGTTCGTTTCAATTTTAGATTTGGATTCATTGTCTTGATGAATGAGTGATCCCCATCACAGCCAATGATCTTTCCCAAGTCTTCAGCACCAAGGTCCCGAAAGGTCTTCGCAAACAGACACTCTGTATAGTTGCAGTGTAGCTCAGTGTCGGTTTCCTGCGGAAAGTCAACGGAAACAACTTGGGAGAAGTATTCCCCATAGGAAACCGTTTTCCAGTATTCCTTAAACTCCTCAAAGCTGGACACTCGTTGCTCGCCCACTGACTCTATGCTTGAACGCTCACTCCAATCTCTAACCACAGTCAGAAGTTTCTCTCTCGATATCACCTTTTCAAGTTCCTTGAAGAATGCTACAATCCGAGTGTACTTCTCGCGAAAGAGTTGTTCATATGTGAGTTGAACTTGATTTTGAAACTTGTGTGATTGCTCCTCTGTCATTCTCAAGCCTCTCTTTTACTAGATTGAGTACAAGCGTTACTATACCAAAAAACAGTATGAACAGCGCAATTTCGAAGTTGAAGTGCTTCTTTCGCTTATTGATGAGATTTAATAGAATAAGGTAGATATTCCTCGAATCTCCCTAATTCTTCTTGTTTCATAGTGTATTCAATAGAATCATCGTACTTGATTATCTCCTTTTCAGGAACACAGTTAGTATAATTACAATAGCAACTACACCGATCCCAACTATTGCAAACATAACCGTAACATTCACATCAAATAGGTCCGTTCCTGCATTTTCTGCCAAGCTTAGAATGCAGAGAAAACCATCATCAGAACCTCCTCTCTCTGCTTGAGTAGGATTAACCACAGGAAGGTCATCAGAGTTCGAGTATCCTGTGAATCCGATGACCATATCATCAGATACAGTTATTCCAGTTGAATAATCACCACGACTGCCACCCACATAGGTTCCATACACAAGCTGGTCATTAATATCGAATACTGCAAGATAAGCATCTGAAGAGCCTGAATTATTCTGTTGCAATGAATTGTACACGGGCATTCCATCAGAACCAGCCTGACATAAGATGATAGTCGACTCGTTAGCAAACTCAGACAGTCCATAGGATCTGTCTTGCCCGTCACCTCCAAGATATGTACCAAAGAGCAGTGTTCCCCCATCATGGCTTAGCCTGACAAGGAATGCATCGTAATCATCTTGGTCTTCAATGATCTGGTTCAGGAGAGGAAAGTTGGATGAACCAGAGTACCCTGATAGAATGAGATTGTTCTGCGAATCAAATAGGATACCATCTCCAAACTCCCATCCATCTCCCCCAAGAAGGGTCGTCCATAGTATTGCATCACAGTTTGGCGTGAGCTTAGTTACTATAGCATCTGTCAAGCCTCCACCATACTCTTGCTGAAATGTACCAGATGTAACGAGGTCGTTATTTCCTGTGACTCCTATTATTCCGATATTCCCTTCAGAATCTAGCTCGATATCGTATGCATCATCTCCTGCACTATCACCATAGTAAGAACAGAACAGGATTTCTTGACCATCAGAGGTCATAGAAACAAACATCATATCACTAGCACCTCCTCCATAGGTCTGTTGCAGCACACCATCTGTTGTTTGGAGATCAGTGGACCCAGTAGATCCTGCCATCACATAGTTCCCGTCACTATCGAAATCCAATTTGTAAATGAAGTCAACTCCAGATCCACCAAAATAGGTTGAGAATATGATATTCCCATCAGGATTGAACTTCGTAACAAAGGCGTCACTTGTCCCATTCAAATCTGACTGAAGAGCATCGAGAGTAAAGAGGTTAGTCGATTGAGTATTCCCCACGACTACAATGTCACCATTCGGGTCAATATTGAGTGCCATACCGTATTCTATTCCATCTCCACCAAAGTAAGTACAGAACTCCATCTCATATTGGGAAGAGAATTTTGCTAGTAGTGCATCCCCTTGGCCACCATAGGTTTCTTGAATTGCATTGACAAGGGGTAGATCAGTAGACTCAGTGTATCCTAGTACCCATATATTGCCTGCTTCATCAAAACATACATCTCTCAACCAGTCCTCCCCATTTCCTCCGAGATAGGTCAAGAAAGAAACTGAAAAAGATGGATGCTCTAGCATCAACATTGACTCAGTCACATTTTCGTCAGAAAAAACAACAGGTACTCCATACACTCCTGAAAAGGAACTAGAAAGTAGGAATGTAACAAGCAAACACGCGAGAGTCTTCATAATGCAAATAGCTCCTTCAACTATCAGTATTTACAAGGACACCTTTAGATAAAAGAAATATAATTGACGCAACAGGTGTCAGTTCATCCTCTCCCAACAATACCACCAAAGAAAACTCTATGTAATTCAGTGACTTAAGGGATTTGGACATCTGAAGTTATTGACCTGTGTATCGTCATGGGACGAGAAATCTTCGGTCCTGAGAATCTGCTGACTAGTCACTTATGGTTTCTTTAGCTTGTACCAAGAAAGAATCACAAAGACAACTACAACCATTGTGACTGCACCAACTACTGGAAGGTAGTCTATAGCTAGGGAGCCAGCTGGTAATTCAACCACAATTTGTAGAGGTATGTAACCATCCTTTGAGAGAGTAATTGTAAAGTTCAAAGATTCAGACAAGTCAGGCATATTCAAGGTGACTTCTCCTGACAATGTACTTGCTGACTTCTGATAGTAGCTGGAACCGTGAATTGTTATAGTGATGTCATTCATCATTGATGATTGTTCATTTACTCGAACTGAAACTAAGCGACTTTCTTCATCCAAGGTAATTGTAGGAGTTTCAAAAGTTGAAGGAATTCCAATCCATAGAGGAACTTCTGGATCGCCCATCAAATTATACTGGGCCATTGTCCTCCCACTATCCTCACCACCATCGTGCTGGACCCTATCAAGAGAATAATCGTGTTTTGCTAATGCAAGTGCCATCCCTGGATGATTATTGCCTTCAACTAGAATCTGTTCCAACACCCTCTCTGAGAGACCCTGGGTCATCCAACCTAGATGTTCCTCGTCACCATAGGTATACAGGAATGGATCATATCCAGCACTGTTAGAGCTTCCAATGCAACCAATTCCACTTGTTCGAGTGATATACTCTGTCAGACACGTTCCATCAGTGAATGTTCCTGTTGAACAGGCTGCAAGAAAGTAAAATCCAAACATACCTGCTACATCGAACTCAGTAGAAGTTGTAAGAAAAGGAGAACCACTTTGCTGGTCAACACCTTGATCAAAAAGCGAGTCCCCGTCAATATCACTTGTGAAAGTTGTCCGAACCATTTCAGTAGGCGATCCATGCGCATCAGCCATAACGATGCTTGCACCTGAATTAATGGAGTTCACAAGAGAGGTCTCGTTGAGTTGGGAGTCATAAGGGTGCTCTGTTGTTCTGAGTCCTTCGGTTTCAGCTAATAGAGTACTTGTCCAACCATCAGGTAGAAGATTGGTTTTCATCCAGTTATGATTGAAATTCGTATCAAATGCAAGAAAATCACCTTCATCAATGATGTTGTTTCCATTTACATCATAGTCGAAATTACAGAAAGTTCCTGCATACACTGCATGTTCCATCCAGCTACCAACGGGGGGGTTCCGTTCATACTGAATGAGTCTAGTAACCAGAGATGTCATTTGTGCATCCGAATCAGCTGGTAGTCTACCAACATAGACTTCAGGTTCCCAATCATCTGGGTCGTTGAGTGTGGCTGTTCTATATCCAAGATTCCAGTTATCATCCAGGTTTGAGTAGTATGAATCAGAACTGACAAGAGAATCGCCGATTCTCACTGAACGAGTTGGTACAATACGATCGCCACCAGCAAGAAGAACCCAAACTGTGTTGTGGTTGTTATGATAATCGATTATGCAATTTCGAATCTTATCAGCGCGATCTTCACCTTCATAATTCTCGGATATATCCTCAACAGTTTCTATTGTTACTCTCAGGCCACGCTGCATCTTCCATTCAACTATTGGTTGAAGCGTATCCTCGTAATCCTCCGAGGTTACTATGAGATAATCGACCACATTTTGGTCAGATTGTGATGTAATGAATCTCTGATTTTCCATTGAATTTGCTTGTCCTGAAACATTGAACAATATGAGAAAAAGGACTAAACTGGATAAAACTAGAACTCGCTTTTGCAGCGATAGATAATCAGATGCAGTCATGACTAGAACCGTTGATATTCTAGGTTTCCAAATTATAAAGGGCTTATTTTGGCGCAATGAGTTGTCTTACTCCGATATTGATTGATACTACATTGATCGAACTCGCGCAAACACTATCACGTTTATTGTAATTGGTTCATTCTTAGCGCTCATATCAGGAAGATTCCCGGTTTCTCCCGTGTACTTGGATGATGGTAATTCTAAAGGGAGCTTAGTGCTCCCTCATTCATCTTTTGTTTCAATATAATTGTCAAGACTCTATTAAATCAGCCATTTCACTGAGGTCGATTGCCCTCTCAGAGAGGAATTCCATGTTGTATATTTGTCCCAATTGCTCAACTTCGTCTAGCAGATACTTTGCTGCGTCCTTTCGATTCTGTTTTAATCTTAATCTGGCCTTCAGAAGAAGAGCCAGACCAAGAAAGCCTGCCAGTTCTTCTTCTCTTGCTCTTTCCTCCAACCGTTCCATCCAAGGTCCCGAATACTCTGAAAAGACGTTCTCTGTATCAAGCTCAAAGGCAATAACCTCTGTTTCAGCTAGGAGAAGAAGGTATTCGTTTTTGTCAAAAACATTGAGGGTTGGATAGTCTGTATCCATTTGCCTCTCCAGGTTATTGAATGCAGAGGAGATATCACCTTCAGCCCTCTGCAAGAGAGTCAAGGTAACGTCATAGAGTTTCATAAGACGCTCATCACCCTCTCTTAGTGCGTATTGTAGTGCGACATCAAGGTGTTCTAATACATCCTCAGTTCGACCAACATTGATCAATGCACGAGCTCTCTGTAAGTGTGGATACCCAATCAGGTTATCGCACATACAGATACTAATCAATGCGTATTCCGACCATTCTAATGCTGCTCTGCGATCTCCGATGATGTTGTAAATCCAAGCTACGTTGGTGGGTGTCAACCAGTTGTCCACCCCCAAAGCCTCTTTGAGGTTCATGGACTCAAACAGACATTCTAAGGCGTTGGTAAACTCACCTCTGATCTGGAATACGCCACTGAGAGTATCAAAATTCTCAGCCATGCCTAATTTATGTCCTAGTTCGTCGAAGATAACATCCGCTGCGTGTATATATTCCCGAGTCTGTTCAAGATTTGAAGAAAGTGATAGCGCTGCGAGCGTCCTAAATCCATATCCCTCAGAGTATTTGTCATCGAACGTTCTTGCCAATTCCATTGCCTGTTGTGTAAAGGACAATCTCTTGTCTTGGTCTTCCACTCTGTTCCATAATGCTGCACGAAGGAACCAAAGATTGGTAGAAAAACAAGACAATTCATCATTATTCCGTATCAAGTTCCCTATGGTGGCTAGTGTGTAGGCTTTGAGTGGGGCACGATGACTCCCAATGGCCACGGAATAATTTAGCAGGTGCATTTGCAAAGCCACCCACTTATCGGGATTGGAATCAAGGACAATTCTTGTGGAATCAAGAACACCCTCCCAATCAACTAATTCGCCCAAGCCTGATTTAATATTCAGTAGATAGGGTCGCATTAGTGGATCAGTGCTATACTTCTTTGAGAGTTGGTTTAGACATTGCATATTCCACAATTTCGATGAATGCAAGACAGCCATGAAACCGAGGAGTTGAGGAGCATTTTCAAAGCAGGCCCGCTCAGTGATTAAGTTAACAAAATCAAAGTAATTGTATGCCTTTTTCATTAGAGACTCTAGAATACTCTTTGTTTTAGCGTCAACAAAATCGAAGTACATTGTTATTGTACCAAGAGGTTTCATACTCGGTTTATCCTTAATTCTTCAAAGAATACTACACATTTTCTGATGATGAATTTTCTCATCGAAGGTGACGATTGAAGGTTTATTAGAAGGAGTGAAACTAATCTCTATTATCGCAGTTGTTTCGGTATTCCGACAACTTCCGAGTGATACTCATGATTAGAAAGAAGGGGTTTGATACATCAAAGTATCTCTCAGCTCAGATCAAACAGATCATGGAGCGAGTAAACCAATTCGACAAACTCTATCTTGAGTTTGGAGGGAAGCTCAGGTATGATCATCATGCCTCAAGAGTTCTGCCTGGTTTTGCCCTTGATACTAAAGTTCAGATGCTCAAGAAATTGGGGAATAATATTGAGATCATACACTGCATCAGCGCTAAGGATATCGAGCGGCGCAAGATAAGACGTGATTTTGGTCTAACATATGACGACCAAATACTCAAGGACATAAGTGACCTGAAACAACTTGAACTTGATGTGTCTGCTGTGGTAATCAGTAGGTACAGTGGGGAGCATACATCTGACAAATTTAAACAGCGTCTTGAGAACAGGGGAATCAGAGTATTCACCATACATGAAATCCCTAACTATCTCACAGATCTAGAGAAAGTAGTCAGTGACGAGGGCTATGGGAAATTCGACTATGTGGACACTGAGAAGAAGATTGTCATCATCACTGCTCCAGGGCCAGGCAGTGGAAAGATGAGCTTCGCTATGAGTCAGATTTACCATGATAGAAGAGAGGGTCTGATGAGTACATTCGCAAAGTTCGAAACCTTTCCTATTTGGAACCTACCTGTGGACCATCCTGTAAACATCGCATATGAGGCGGCAACAGCTGATATCGGTGACTACAATTGTCTTGATCCGTTTCACAAAGAGGCCTATGATACTATTGCAACCAATTACAATAGAGATGTGGAGAACTTCTCCATAATTCAGAAAATCATTGAGAAGATTACTCCTGCAGGAGACCCCCTTGTAGATATCAAGAGTCCTACAGACATGGGAGTCAATATGGCTAAGGAGGGGATAACTGACGACAATGTAGTACGACAAGCAAGCATTGAAGAGATTGTACGACGGTATTACCAATACCAGAGGGATTT